>JAGOTU010000002.1 GCA_018061585.1 Minisyncoccota bacterium
CGTCAGAACCACCAAAGCCCTGGAATCCGCCTTCCCATGTGCTTGAATCGGAGGTTATAACCAAGCAAATATTGGAGTCAGACGGGGCATTGAAGTAGTTGATCGTCCAGTCAACGGTGTCACCAATGCGATATGTAGCACCTGAGATACCGACGAACGAGATAGAAGCGCCTCCGACGGGCGTTTCGGTATCCGGTACACAGCGCGGAGCTGCCTGGCAGCCGTTCGAGAGGTATTCGCCTCCGACCAGATGCTCGCCAGGTGCGCAGAGCGGAGCACTATAGACCGGACAGTAATTCGGTGGTGTCGGAAGAGGAGATGTGCGCGATGCGATGATCTGCTGCAACAGCGTGGTGAGCTGAACGATCAACTGCTGTAGCTGCTGGACCGAGGGGTTTTGCGGGATCGCAGGAATCTCGTATGAAAGCGCACTTGCGCCCACTGGAACCAAAACCATCAAAAGGGCTACCGCCCCCGAAACAATATGCTTAGACATCTCTCTAATGTGCTAGTCCTATAAAAAGAAACCGACACCACTAGAGAGAAAGTGGTATGAGTAGTATTGCATGAATATCTCATCAGTGATGTCCGATAGAGCGAAGCTGTGGATAACGGACATACGACATCATTTGGAAATACTTAGTTCATACGGACATGCAATAAGAACCCGCCTCATGAGGCGGGTTCTTATCAGCTGTCCGTTAAACAAGCTCCTTAGTACAGGATCGAGGCGCCATTGAACGTACAGCGGGTATTACGTCCGGGGTTGTTTGTCTTCTCTGTCTTGCAGCGGGATTCCGCATTCGTAAGTGTAATACCCGGGAAAGTGAATAGTGGTACCTCACCGTCCAAAAGGACAAATGTGCCGATCTGGTCGATGGCGGTTGCCGGCGGCCTGGGCACAGTGAACACGGACGAAGCGGCTATCTTTTGAGCCGTCGAACTGCTTTGCGCCTGAAAGGCGAATGTGCGCCCCGCGAATTCCCCGAGCATAGGGAACGTCACGTTGCCGTTACCGCCGGTCGCGAGCGGACTGAATCCGCCGGCTTCGACACGTTTGCCTGTGACGGGATCGATGAGCACGATGTGTGTTTGTGGTGGCATGGCATAGAAAAGCACTTTGACGGAGTCGAGCGTAACAGCGCCAATCTCGAGACGGAGGGTTTCCGGCGCAGGCGTGATGACCCTGTTTTGCCGTAGAGGGACCGGAACCGGGTAGTTCAGCATGGGGGTCTGTTGTTGGTATGTGCTATTTGAGGGGGTCGAGACGTTCGACCGTACTCCAGCGGCGCAGACCGCCGCAATACGTAATCGTGTTCTCGTGCCGACCGCACCGTACCCGTTGGCTGCAGGTGATCCACTTGATACGATCCCTTGCTCACGCTGGAAAGCCTGGACCGCCTTCTCGGTCTTGAGTCCGTAGACACCGATAACGTAGATGCGCTCCAAGAGGCCCCTATCTGCGAGGAACACCTGAAGCGCACGCACATCTTCTCCGGTCGCGTTGCGCGCAAGAGACCGGGTAAGCGATGGGCATGAGGCTGCCGAAGTAATAAACGGCGCTGCCAACACCGCTGCACAGAGAAGAGCGGCGCTCGCGCGGGGGATGTATTTCATTGCCTCATTCTCGCACACCTCAAAACGACAAAATCCGCCTTCACGTGGTTTTGTGAAAAACGGGATTCCTCGCTGACACGCGATCTCTGAAAGTTGTCCGCTTAGCGCTCGTTGTAATCAGGTGCAAGTAAAACCGAAGCGGATTCGCGTAATGTACTCGGCGTGACGGACGGAAACGCGACGCAATTGAGGGTAAAATGTGTCACTTCAGTGATCGGCGAAGTGGCGTAACCCCACGATGGGGATGAAGTTTGTGTCCACACATCTCCGTTGGTTCCGGTGACCGTGCAGCTTTGTGCATTGCGGACATTCCAATATAAGCGCGACGAGTCACGCGAGCGGACTAACCCCGGGCGAGCTTGGAGATGCCCCGATGCCATAAAGACGCTTCCGTTTCCGGATGTACCGGTCGTACTCGTTGCAGAAAACGAGGTAAATGTCATTGCGTCATACTGACACGTACTTTTTCCCGCAGAACAATAGCTTGGCGCTGTGCAGGTTGCGACCGTCGAGGTTGAACATGCCGCATTCGAGTATTGGACATTGTTACCGGAGCACGAGTAAGTGGGTGCGCAGGAGCACGATGCATATTGGTACGATGCGCTACCCGATAGCACGCCGTTGGTGCAGGTGCGTGTTTGCGACACCGTTCCCGAGCTGCAGGTCTGCCCGACTGGCGCGGTTTGCGATGTGTAGAAGGTCTTCGATGTGCCGTGCGGCACCGTCACACCATCGAGTGTGCAATTTGTGGCCGTGCCCACCGTACACGATGCATACGCATACGTACCCGAGAGGGTTCCATCAGTACAAGTTCGCGTTTGCGATACGCATGAGTTACCGTATGCAACGTTCGATGCTTGATACGTAGTGACGGATGCGCCGTGCAGTATGGTATTCCCATTCAATGTGCACGAACGATTCACGGTGACCGTGCGGCTGCAATTCGCAGTACCACCCGGTCCGGTCGCTGTACCGGTGTATGTGATCGTGGCTGATGGATATACTGTCGCACCATTCGAGGCATTTGCCGTAACATAGCCGACTCCCGTTATGTAAAAGGTGGTGGCGTTAGCTGAGACCCACGTGAGTGAAGTGCCGCTTGGTTGATTGATGGTGGTGGGCGCAGCGTTGATGGAGCAGGAGGGTGTAGCAATTGTGGTCCATGAGACCGTCACCGAACCAGGTGCTCCCGCACCACCCGGTGGAGCATATGCTGCGATCGTTATGCCGGATGCGACGCCGCCGGCTCCTCCGGAGCCGACTACAACAGAGAGCACTGATCCTGGCGTAAGCGCGCCGACCGGATACGTTGTGACGACGCGCCCACCGGCGCCGCCCGAGGCTCCGCACATTGGCGCACCGGAGAGGTTGCATGTACTGCCTTGCCCCCCGATACCACCCGAGGCCCCTCCTCCGGTAGTAATGGCCCCGCCCGAGCCTCCACCGGGTGACCCCGGTGAAGCTGGGATCGACCATGTATACAACCAATCAGCTCCTTGAGGTGCCCCTGTGCCGCCGTATGCAACCATGCCACTACCGAATCGTGAACTTCCCCCGTTGGAACCAGCCTGAAACACACAACTATTCCCCAGATATACGCTCCCACACATCTTGGTCCCGATCGTGACACCCAACCCCTCTACTCGGCCACTGCTTCCTCCGCCGCCCGCACCGTTCACTGTGACAGTAAGCGATCCGTACGTCGGTACGGTAAATGTGTAGTTTCCCGGCACTGAAAATGTCTGAGATCCGCTCGCCGAAGCGGACTGTGGAACGAAGGACAGTATAAGGATACTGAGGATGAGTATCCCAATCTGAATCCCTCCTTTATGGTTTGAGTATCGGCCGCTATACATATTTTATTGAACCTGGATCATCCCAACGCTTTCCGGCGCGGCATTGTTGCGGTACGACCATTCACCGATTGCATTGAATGAAAATTCCCAAAATTCCAGTGGTCTTAGAGAGACACAAGAGTCAAAAGCGCTTTGTCCGCATGATTCGCGAGCTCCTAAAGGATACAAACGATTGCTTTCCGATGCTGACGACGCGATCCAAAGATCGCGCGTGGAGTTGTTGGTGAACCGGATCACCTCCCCCTTTTTTATTTTAAGCACGGGCGGTTCAAATCCATGGTCGGTATACGATACGAGATGCTGGAATCCCGTACTCTTTTCGAGGACTTCCGTCATGAGTGCGGTCATCGGCGGCGGTGCGGACGATTCCATATTCGTAAGAACGGATGGTGTCGTATCGTTATTTGCGAGACGTCTGATCACAAGGATAACAAGGATGGTCCCCACAACCAGAGCGAGCAGTCGGTATTTCACGATGAGCGGCGCGTCCTCGCGGGGAGTAGTCTGCATACATCGGTTAGTTTACAGGATGCAATACAACACAACCGCGCTTTTCAGCGCGGTTGTGGTTAACTCATAGATATTCATCTATGCATTTCTTTGACCCCTGAGATCACTTTCCTCGATCTATTTACGAGAAGCGACGATGTCGTCCTGCACATTTCGTGGAACCACACTGTAATGCGAGAATTCCATGTTTGGCACGCCGCGACCCTCGGTAAGCGATCGGAGCTGTGTCGTGAACCCGAAGAGTTCAGAGAGCGGCACTTTGGAGGTGATGACCTTCGCCTGACCACGCTCACTCATCGATTCGATAGAGCCGCGTTTGGAGTTAATCATACCGGTTACGTCGCCCATGAACTTTTCCGGGACAACGACTTCGAGCTTCATAATCGGCTCGAGGATGACAGGCTTTGCCTTCTGACATGCCTCCTGGAATGCGTTGAGTGCGGCGAGCTTGAATGCGATTTCCGAAGAGTCGACGTCGTGATAGCTGCCGTCGTAGAGATCGACTGACACATCCACCATCGGGAAGCCTGCGAGCGTTCCGCGCTCCATGCCCTCCTTGAGGCCTTTGCGGACCGCGGGGATGTATTCCTGCGGAATAACACCTCCCTTGATGTTGTTGATGAATTCGAAGTGGTCTTCGCGCTCGACGTTGTTCTTGATCTTGGCACCCTCTTCGAGCGGCTGCAGCGGAGCCATCTTGATCTTTACGTGACCGTACTGACCGCGACCGCCTGTCTGCTTGATGTGCTTGTACTCCACATCAGATGTTCCCTGGATCGTCTCGCGGTATGCCACCTGTGGCTTACCTGTCTTTGCGTTGACCGCGAATTCGCGCTTCATACGATCGACGATGATGTCGAGGTGCAATTCACCCATGCCTGAGACGATTGTTTCCATCGTTTCCGGATCAGATTTGACGCGGAAGGTCGGGTCTTCGTCAGAGAGCTTGGAGAGTGCGATGCCCATCTTTTCCTGGTCGGCCTTGGTGTCCGGTTCGATGCGGAGCGATACCACCGGCTCAGGAAACACGATCGATTCGAGCGTGATCGGTGCGTCAGAGGTGCAGAGCGTGTTACCGATCTTGATCTCCTTGAGACCGACGGCCGCAGCGATTTCTCCTGCATAGACGGTCTTCACTTCTTCGCGCTTATCGGCCTGCAAGCGGACGATTCGTCCGAGGCGCTCTTTCTTGTTGTTGGCTGCATTGTAGACAGTGTCACCTGCAGAAATTGAACCGGAGTAGACACGGAAGAACGCGAGGTTGCCCACGAACGGGTCGGTCTGCAGCTTGAATACGAGTGCAGCGAACGGAAGATCGTCCGATGATGCACGAGTTTCCTCGGCGCCGGTGTCCGGATTCGTTCCGACTGCAGGCGGAAGATCGAGCGGCGACGGGAGGTAGTCGACAACAGCATCAAGCACCCGCTGTACGCCCTTGTTCTTGAGGGAAGATCCGGTGAGGACCGGGAAGATCTTGTTCTCGATCACGGCCTGTCGGAGCGTCTTCTTGAGGACTGCGAGCTCAGGGATCTTTCCTTCGATGAAGTCGGTCATGAGAGCATCGTTCGTTTCCACGATGCGCTCTACGATCTCGTCGTGGTACTTCTTGGCATCCGCCATGTACGCCTCCGGGATTTCGTGAGCAGAGACATTCTTACCCATTTCGCCCTCGAAGCGGAACATTTTCATTTCGAGCACGTCGATGACAGCCTCGAAGTCGGCTTCGGCGCCGACCGGGATCTGAAGGCGAACAGCCTTCGTGGAGAGACGATCGAGGATGGATGCGTAGGACTTTTCAAATGACGCACCTGTTCGGTCGAGCTTGTTGATGTAGCAGACACGTGGCACCTCGGCCTCTTCGGCATAGCGCCAGTTGGTCTCGGACTGCGGTTCAACGCCGGCAACGCCGTCGAATACGACGACCGCACCGTCGAGTACGCGCATGGATCGCTTCACTTCTGAGGTGAAGTCGATGTGTCCCGGGGTGTCGATGACGTTGAAGCGGACCTTCTGAGAAAGGTCGTCGCCCATGTATGACGGATTCCAGAAGCAGGTGATCGCCGCTGCGGTAATAGTGATACCGCGTTCTCGCTCCTGTTCCATCCAGTCGGTAACGGTGTTGCCGTCATGGACTTCTCCGATCTTGTGAGACTCCCCCGTGTAGTAGAGGATTCGCTCGGATGTGGTCGTTTTACCCGCGTCGACGTGGGCAACAATTCCGAAGTTACGTACTTTTTCCAATGGGTAATCTCGTGTCATATAACAAGTAAATTTTCTAAAAAAGAATCCGCCGGTGGCGGAGCCAAGTCCACGTAATATAGGCGAATTCACCCTAAAAAGCAAAGCGCCACACGTCTTGCTGCTAAAAGCAAAGGATTCCACTCTGACCGGGGTCCATTTTTTGAGAGCGATCGCCGATCAGACGACCTCGACCATCTGTACGATGGCCGGCGCGTGGCTTGCTGCTGCCTACACCACAGCACGTATGTGCGGAAAGTCTGCCAGTACAGGTATTTGACTCTGGGATTTATCATTGTACAATGTAAAGAGTTAACCAGAGCAACGAACCGTGGAGGTTTCCGTGACCTTTAAAAAGAAGCTGTTTTTCTACCTCGCGGCCGGGATCATCGTGATCATCGGCGCATTCTTTGGCGGCCTGTTCTCGATCGGCAAAGTGAACGATTCGCGCAGCTATTCGACCGCAATCGACGCGATCAATGCGTACGAGGGTCGGAACATGGCCGTCGTCTACTACTTCGAGAAGGTGCGTAACGACAACGCGACCGCCGCAAAGATCAAGGAGATGGCTGCCGAAGCTCGCAAGATCGGCGAATCCCTCCGCGACGCCTTCGCACTCGCTGAGCCGCTTCCGTTCGGCGATACACGCGCAAAGTTCGAGCGCTTTGCAGAGATCCAGTGCGGTATCTCGAAGACGGTCGACGACCAGAACTTCCGTCGGACGCCGGCATGGATGCAGGTTTCTCAGCGCACCGGTATCTACAATACCGCTGTGCAGAACAACTTCAGCCTCTACGAACGGACGTTCGGTACCAACAAACTGCTCTTTCGCGACTGCCCGTCATAATTCGGCCGGTCACGGAAACCTTCGGGCCGCTCTCTGAGCGGCCCGTTTTTTGGAAAGAGGACTAGAAAGATTACCAATTGATAGGCGCAGCTCCCATCTTTGCGAGATAATCGTTTGCCTTAGAGAACGGTTTTGATCCGAAGAATCCGTTGTGCGCGGAGAGCGGTGACGGGTGAGCTGATTCGATCACGAAATGTTTCGAGCGATCGATGTGTGCACCTTTTTTCTTTGCATAGTTTCCCCACAAAATGAATACGATCCCTTCGCGTTCGTCATTGAGTTTTTTGATCGCAGCATCTGTGAATTCCTCCCACCCCTTCCCCTGATGCGATCCCGCATTCGATGCGCGCACGGTCAGTGTCGCATTGAGTAGCAGCACACCCTGCGCAGCCCAGCGCCCGAGATCGGTGTCTCGACTAACAGGGCGACCGAGATCGCTCTCAAGTTCTTTAAAGATATTTTGAAGGGACGGCGGAGCCTGTACCCCCTGATTCACTGCAAAGCAGAGTCCGTTTGCCTGTCCGTCCCCATGATACGGATCTTGTCCGAGTATCACGACATTTACGGAGTTGAATGGCGTTTCATCAAACGCACGAAAGACATGCTTAGGGTTCGGGTAGACCGTCACATTCTGGTATTCGGTGCGAACGAACGAAGATAGGTTCCTGAAATACTCCTTATTGAACTCGTTCGCGAGGTGCCGCTTCCAACTCTCTTCGATCTTCACATCCTTCATCCCGCCATCCTACTAGAGAATATGGAAGAGATACAAAACGACGATAAGGCCGAGCGGGACACCCAAAAGCCACAAAACCATTCCTTTCATACTATTTTGATATAAGAATAATTGGCCTAGCGTAGCCATAGACGAATGAAGCGTTCGTGATAAAAAACGGGTCCGCCAAAGCGGACCCGAAAGATCAGAATTGCTGACTAAGGCATCACATAGGCGATGATGCGTCGACGTGGATACACGACTTCGTCTACGACGCGGCGGTGATTCCCCGAGATGATGATCGGGTTCCCGTTCGAGTCGAGACCGCTTACCACACCCACGTGCCCTCCCCCGCGCCGTCCCATGATCGCGAGCGCGCCGACTTGCGGACCGTGAACTCGTTGTCCGTAGTTCTTATATCCCATTGCAAGGTTTCCGCCTCCTTTATATCCGGAACGCTTGAGAACAAGGTCCATGAATGCACCGCACCACAGTCGAGCGCGGCCTGTCGGATTCTTTCCGATGTAACTTCGTGCCGTACTCACCAGATCCCACGCGTATGCCGGCACCGGGTCAACGGCCACCAACTGCACACACGCGAGAATGAGAACGAGCGAGAATTTACTACGCATAACGATGCTCCCTGATGACCCCAGTCCTCTCTTTCTATACAAGCAGCCGACAGTACGCTGAATGAAGTTATACTTACCGGATGATCGAACACACCGTGATGCCCGTGACGGATATCGCGCGCGCTAAAAAATTTTACGCGGCGGCTCTTAAACCGCTCGGCTACAAACAATCGTATGACTTCGGTAACGCTATCGGGTATATGGAAGGCGGACACACAAGTTTTCTTATCGAAAGGAAGAAGCGTGTCGACGGCGGGCATGTGGCATTCCTCGCAAATAGTAAACAGGCTGTCGCCGCGTTTTATAAGGCAGCGCTAAGAAATGGAGGAAAAGACAACGGTGCCCCCGGATTCAGGACCGATTACGGCGATAATTACTACGCCGCGTTCGTTCGCGACCCCGACGGTAACAACATCGAGGCGTGCTACTTCGGAGCCACGGCACCGAAAAAGAAGCCTTTGGCTACGTAAGAATTGTCCTTGTATGAAAAACGGCCGGATGTCCCGGCCGCAGCTCGTTTGATCACGGGATCTGTAATCCCATTTTTGTCGCAAGCGGTTGCAGCGTGCGCACCGTGTCCACATGCAGGTTCATACGCGGCCACTTGTTGTCCAGCCACTCCTGCAGCGGCTCCGTGTCGTACGTGCGGTTCGCTGCGTGCCAATCGGCAAGCATTTCCCGCACATAGACTTCGGGCATCGGGGTCGCGAGACCGTCACGCACCCAATATTCCCAGTGATGCGGATTCCGACTCCAGTGAAGCCTCCACGCCGCCTGATACGCTGGCGTATCCTTGCCGGTTACGCTGCGCATCCGGTACGGGCCGAATTCAGCCGGACCGAACTTGGACAGATCATGGATCAGCAACTGCCAGACAGGGATCCCCCCGACCTTACGCCCGAAGTGGAAGACCAACCACTTGTGGTACAGGATAAATAGCACGTATCGCCATGCGGTCATGACGTCTCTCCTTTTCTCTCTCTATGTTTCCGTATTTACCATATCGAAACGACGCGCAAAGCGCCAGTCGGCCCAAACCGACCGGGCGGTATACTGAATGTATGGAAAGACCGGAGCGCAAATTCGTCGGGGGCCTCAGGAATCTCGACCCGAAAAACATGCTTGAACGAGAGGCCTCCAATTACCAGGCGGGCGAGCTTTTCGGACTCAATCACGACTTTATGAATCAGCCACTTGTACTCAGTAATCGTATCGAGTTCTACAAACACGGCATCGGTGAGAAGGCAGACAATTTAAATCTCCTGATAGACGGTGCTCTCAAGATGAAAACATACGAGGACTGGATCTTGCAGAATGGAATTACTCCGGAGAAAAATTCGGCCGCGTTCGCCGACGACATACAGCCCTACATCAAAGCAGTTGATGAAATTGTTGTGGAAATGAAACGGATTGCAACAGAACTACAGCAAGAATTGCAACATGATGCCGCTGCAGATCCGGAACGCTTTTTTGAGGCGCTCAATCTCCGAATATCACAATTGGACGACATCATCCGCTCAGACATTGGCAGAAAAGTAGAGAAATTTTCATACGAGAAGGAACTAACGACCAGGCCAGCTGATCTCGAATACAGTAAAAAGCCGGCGTTGACCGAGGCAGAAGCTACTGAGAGAATGCTCGCGCGAAAAGAACGAGCTGCCGAAATACTGAATGAGGGGCCGCAATCGGGCAGCTTTTCGAGAATTGATACCGACGGGAATGTGCTCCCCGTCGGCTGGGAGCCGTCCGATGAAGACAGACAGAAGCTGAACGAATCATCAGATCGTTAAACAAAAAAGACCCGTGATGCGGATCTTTTTTGTTTCTTTTTTTTGGAAGCGTTACCAGGCGAAGTGGGCGAACGCCTTGTTGGCTTCTGCCATGCGGTGGGTCGTTTCTTTCTTGGTAACCGCAGCACCTTCTCCTTTGTGTGCCGCTTTGATCTCTGCGAGGAGCGATACGTTCATCGGCTTGCCCTTGGTTCCTTCGGCTGCCGCTACGATCCAGCGGAGCCCGAGAGAGAGACGTCGTTCCGGACGAACTTCGCGAGGAACCTGGTAGTTGGCTCCGCCGACACGGCGTGAGCGAACTTCGACTGCCGGAGCTGCATTTTCAAGCGCTTCTTCGAGGATGACCAACGGATCGCCGTCCTTCTTGAGCTCGTCCATAACCTTGTAGACGATCTTGCGGGCAGTGTCCTTCTTGCCGCGTTCCATTACGTAGTTGATGAGCTTTGCAACCTTAAGAGACCCGTAGATCTCGTCCGGTGCCGGCTGCATTCTGTTTTTTACTGGTCGTCGCATATAGATTTACAAATTGACTACTTGGCTGCCTTTGGCTTCTTTGCTCCGTATCGGGATCGGCCGCGTCGGCGCTTATCTACACCGGTCGCATCGAGCTTACCGCGAACGATAGTGTATCGGATACCGATGTCCTTCACGCGACCGCCTCGTACGAGGACGACCGAGTGTTCCTGCAGGTTGTGTCCCTCTCCCGGGATGTATGCAGTGATCTCCATGCCGTTCGAAAGACGAACGCGGGCGATCTTTCGGATAGCCGAGTTCGGCTTACGAGGGGTCTTGGTGGTAACGCGTGTGCAAACACCGCGCTTGAAGGGTGCAGGGTAGAATGACGGACGATTTTTCAGCGTGTTGAAGCCGCGCGCAAGCGCACCGGTCTTTGACTTGTAGACGCGCGGGTTGCGACCCTTGCGAGCGAGCTGATTGATCGTAGACATTGCAAAATTAAATCCCCTGCGGGGAAGTGCTCGGATACTACTATGTATCTCCGGACGATGCAAGACGAGGGCTTATACCCCCGCTATCACGGACGCTATAGACATCACTGCCGACCCGTACGCCCCGCTAAAGAGGTTAATGAGGAGGAATATGAGCATGAAGCCGATGAGAGCATTCTGCTCGATAACGGCCCGGAACGAGTCATAGCGGTAGGCAAGCGACGGCGGCAAGAGCGACGCCAGGATCTTGGAGCCGTCCAGTGGCGGAATAGGGAGCATGTTCAATAGAAAGAGCGATATATTGATGGCGACTACGTAGAATACGAGCGGAAACAGTGCCTCTGACACCCCAACGCGCAGAGCAAAACCCGCAACGAGGGCTATGGCGAGGTTCGATCCGGGTCCCGCGAACGATACGATCGCCTCCGCCCAGCGGAGATGCTTACGGAAATTGTAGGGATTGTACGGAACCGGCTTTGCCCACCCGAAGAATGACCCCGCAAGCGCGGTCAGGATTGGAACGATCACAGAACCCAGGAGGTCCATGTGTTTCAAGGGATTCAGAGTCAATCTCCCCTCGTAGCGGGCCGTGTGGTCTCCCAACCAGTCTGCTGCCACCCCGTGCATAAGCTCGTGGATGACGAGGGAGAATATGATGACAATGATGATGAAGCCGATGTCGAACGGTGTCATGGCGAAAGTATACACGGTCAGCCTTATTTTGACCCCGGCCACCACAGCGTGTCAGGACACCGGGCTTTTGACATACACAGCATTACAAGCTAGGATACGCCGACGTATGGCAAAGGTTTGCGCAATCACGGGATCAACATCACAGGTCGGAGGCGGCTACTCCAACCGTGTTCGTGCTACCAAGTTCAACCCGACCGGCAAGCGCCGACGCCATGTAAACCTCCAGACGAAGACCCTCTTCGTCCCGGAACTCAACCGAAAGGTAACGGTCCGAGTATCCGCAAAGGGACTCAAGACGATGAAGAAGCGAGGAGCATTCATCACCCTCAAGAAAGCAGGGCTCGTATAGACCTCAATAGAACAAAAGCAAAAGGTCGCCGAAAGGCGGCCTTTTCTGTTACGGAACGACGCGATTTCGCAACCTATTTACGAGTAACGATGTTACCGTCAGACACGAATGTGATCGTTCCGTCGGTACACGTGTCGAGCGTGGGAATTCTGAATCGTTCAAACGTGGCAACGGTTTCCGGAGACGGATGTCCGTAGCTATTGCCACATCCGCGGGAATACACAGCGAATGTTGGGTTTACGAGCCCAATGAATAGCCCGGACGACGATGTTTTTGAGCCATGATGTCCGGCTTTCAATACATCAGACTTGAGCGCTGTGCCGTCGAGGAGCGCAAGATATTGCTCTATCGAACTCGGAGCATCACACGAAAGCATGAATGCCGTCGACCCGTACACGAGCCGCACGATCACACAGCCGGTATTCGTTTCGATGTCCGGCAGCGCTCGGTCCGGGAACAACACTTCGAGATATGCACCACCGCCGATATCGATCCGCTCTCCCCGCTCTGCAAGATATATATTCGCACCCGTAGCGCCTTCTGCTTTGAGCGCATCCAGATACGTCTTCCACGCCTGCGTTGTGCCCTTGGTACTCGGGACGAGCGCCGCGAGCACACGATACCGCGGAAGCACTTCGATGAGACCGCCGATATGATCCTCATCAGCATGGGTGCCCACGATCATATCGATGGACCGGTCATACCACGGCATAACCGTCGGCAACTTCCGAAGGACCTCTGTTCCCGACCCGCCGTCGATGAGTATCTGGTGCCCTGTCGGAGAATCAATGAATACCGCATCTCCTTGCCCGACATCGAGAAACGAGACGGCGAGGCTACCGCGTCGTTCTTCGCGAAGAACCGCTGCCCAGATCACGCACGTCACAAAGAGGAGGACGACGACCGTCCAGAATGTGATCACCTGACTCTTTTGCATAGACAAAAGTATGTCATCTTTCTGTCACGACGCCTTCATTATGCCTGGTGCTATATTTAGGGTCTGTTTGAGCGAAGCGAATTACAGATCCTTAACCCGCCCAATTTTTTGTGCCGCAGAACAAGTGTGCGCATACTCCGATACGGACTCGAGTGATGGCATCCGACAAGTATGGTGGTATAAAATTAGGCGGGCATAAGAGCTTCTAAGCTCATACTTAATCGCTAAGAATCTCAAATGTACGAAGCAAGAACATTCAACATCCCGAAGCTCGATGGTATTTCCGAAAAGTCCGTTGAAGAACACCTGGGTCTCTACGCGGGATATGTAAAGAACTTTAATGCGATCTCCGCACTCCTCCCTGAGTACGCACAGGATTCCGAAAAGCATGCGCACGCGCTTTCAGAGCTGATCCGTCGTAAGTCGTTCGAATTCGACGGCATGCGCCTGCACGAGATCTACTTTGCGCAATTCGAAGGAGGTGCAAAAGCCCTGGATCCGGAGTCAGCGCTCGGCAAAGCCTTTGCAGCGGAGTACCACGAATACTTCGAGCCCTACTTTAAAGCGATCGGCAATATGCGCGGACCGGGTTGGGCAATGCTGTACTGGGATCCGGTGGGCAAACAGTTCCAGGCCGGTTTCTCAGGCGAGCAACACCAAGGCCATTTCGTCACCCTTCCGGTCATCCTAGCCCTCGACGTGTGGGAACACGCGTTCCTGCTTGATCAGGGGGCGCTCGGTAAGGGCAAGTACATCGACGCGTTCTTCAAGAACCTCAACTGGGAAGTAGTGGAAAAGCGGTTTGCAGAGGCAATGAACTAAGGATACGCTTACGCTATTAGCATTGGTCACGAAATTATCTTTATCTATGAATCTTGAACGATCGATCCTAGTTGCATTCATCGGCAACTACCTTATCAACAACGTGGTCGCGGCAATCGTCGCACTCATTCCGGCGTCTTCGTCGACGAGCGTCTTCACTCCGCAGTATGTGGCATATGTCATCCTTGCGGCACTCTTTGCGGCATTCTTCGCATGGTGGACTCTCATGCACGTGTCGGCGTCACGCGCTATGCGCGCAGGCATCACGTTCGGCGTCATCGCCTTCGTCGTGTCGATCGTGACCGCTTTCGTGACCGGTGTCACCGGTGTGCTCGCACAGACCGGCTCCATCTCGCAGATGTTCTCGATCATCCCGAACTTCGGACCGTTCCTCCTGAGCTGGTCGACACTCGTTCTCTTGGGCTACTGGGTCATCCCGTCCGCAGCTGTGGGCTGGTGGTTGCAGCGCAAGGGCTCGATGTCGTCTGACTCGGCGATGTAATCGAATACTCATTCCACTCAAACCGCCGGCATATGCCGGCGGTTTTTGTTTGACCCACACAAGCGGAGCTGTTACCGTTTGGAGCGGACGAACGGCTTTCATCACATCGAGGAGGATCACTTGTCACACGACCCGAAGGACCCGAATACGAACCGCGACGGAACCGATCTCACGAACGTGCAGCCGAAGACGTCCGACTCTGACCAGGTTTTTGCCGGTGGTGGCGATGGCACGTTCGACGAGAGCGACGATCCCGAGGACCGAGTTCGACGAGGTGAATAGTCACGTACACACATCAGCGCATAGCCGGGGCTTTCCCCGGCTTTCTTATTTCTCCAAAAAAGAATACGCAACCAAGTATCAAATACGCAACGAGTAGCCACCACGCATTGAACGCAGACACCGTTACGGATGCGTACGGGAATGACGCGAAGAGATCTGCGATGAGAACAATATATCTGAGTAACATATACGCCGGCAGTGCCAGCAAGATCCCCCACGAGCCAAGCACCGCACCCGCGACAGCCGCAATGCCGGAAAACGCCATCGCAAGCGGCACTGCAATGAGCGCGAGTATGTTGGCCGGAAGAGCAACAAGGCTCAGCATTCCGTTTTGATACAAAAGGAGCGGCAGTACTGTGATCTGCGTTGCGATGGTGGCTGACACGATCTCGCGCAGAGCGAAGCGTTCTGTCACAGCACTCAGTCGCTGTGCAACGGGGCCAGCAAATGCAATGAGCCCGAGTGTTGCGAGTACCGACAGCTGAAAGCCCGGATCGAACGCAAGTACATACGGATCCCATGCGACCATGCACACAACGATCGCAATGAGGACACGAAGCGCAACGAACGTCCGTCCGTACATGCCTGCAATGACCGCAGCGAACGCCATCGCGCCTGCGCGCACAGAGCTGGGTGCAGCACCCGAGATCAGTATGAAAAAAGCGACTGTACCGAGCGCAGCGGCTAGCTTCGGCATGCGCGAAACACCGCCGAGCATGCGCAGGAGCGCACTCATAACAACGGTGATGTTGTAGCCGGACAGAACCAGAATATGCACGAGCGATACTTGTTGAAACACGTCGGAGAGCTCGCTCCCCACAGACCGTTTGTCCCCTGCCGTTATGCCGGCAGCGAGACCAGCGTACGGCTCCGGCAATACAGAGCGGAGTCCGCGGATGTAAGTAGATTTTATATACAGTGCAACTCGCATTGCCGGATCCCCTCCACTCGTTTGCACTTCGACGTCCGCAAAAGCGACTTCGTATGAGATACCGCGTGAGGCAAGATACTGCGGATAGTTGAACGACCGACCCTCGCCCGTCTCGAACGATTCCGGTTTGCGGAGCACTCCGGTTACGGTGACGACATCTCCATAATTGGCACGCGTGAATGCAGGAGCGATCGCGAGCACCCGGGTATCATTCCGGAGCCCGACCGCGTCGATAGTATCGACACGAACCGTCAATCGCGTGTTCCGCTCGCGAATATCCGGTTCAGCGACGATCGCCCCTTCGAACACAATGCGGCTATCAACCCTTGAGGCGAGATCAGGATCCATAGCAAGTCGCCCTGCTTCATATCGGAATGCACCAAGCAGGAACATACACGCAAAGAAAACGGCCATGTACGCGTACGTGCTTCCATCTGTGACATGTGCTGCGATCAAGAGTATGCCGGCACTCCCGATACACGCGATCGCGAGCGGTAGCGTGAGCGGATAGAATGATGCATAAAAAATGCCGAGCAGGAACCCGGCGACACAAGCCATGAGTATGCGCTCACGCATACGCTCAGCGTACCAAAGAATCGTCGCGTGATCAGGGGGTCCCGAGCACCTCGTCGAGCGCCTCGTTCACCAACCGATCCGCCTCCTTATTCTGCTCACGGGGCACATACGTAAATGTGTGCGACGAAAAATCTCTGAGAAGCGCATGCACCTTGGCTACCTGGGGCTTGAGCGTCGGCTCTTTGATCTTCCAATTACCAAGCACCTGCTCTACCACAAGTTTGCTATCCATGCGGACCTCGAGCGGCCGCCCCGCAAATCCTTTTTCTTTGAGTGCCGCGAGCGCGAGGGCGACCGCCTCGTACTCGGCCCAGTTATTGGTCTGCTTTTCGCCAAGATATTGTTTGAGCTCAAGGATGATTGCATCGCCTTCATACGCGATAGCGCCTGCACCGGCAGGGCCTGGATTTCCGCGGGCCCCTCCGTCTGTGTACACAACAATGGTTTCCATGCGGGCCATGATACACGAAAAAACCCGGCGTAAGCCGGGTTTTTTCAGTACATTTCCTTTTACTTACGCGGTTGCAGCGGGCGTCGGAACCACCTCACTCGCAGCATGTCCGAGCTTGCGATAGGTGTACACCATAGCGAGCGTGGAAACCGGAATGGTAACGAGGAGCGGTATCAGGAGCAGGATCGCGCCGATGATATTGATCGCTGCGATCGCAAGGATAAGCAGGAACAATGTCATACGATGACCCTTGGTCATGCGCGCGCTTTCCTTCAACGCTTCGATCGGGCCAAGTTTGCGGTCAACGACGATAAACTTCACGAACAAGAGCATGATCGCAGCGATGACGCCCGGAACGATAAGGAGAATGAGTCCGACGACCACAATGATCCCGGTCAACACCGTTGCCGCCAAGTACGGCAGGAACTGCTGCGGATGCCACAGATCCTCGAGCTTTGCGCTCTCAGGCGACTCAAAGACCTTGAGCATCGTCGCAACGATACCGAGGTCCAAGAGCGTCGTGACAACGAGATTCAAGATGCTTCCGATAATATTCTCATCCATGCCGAGCATTCCAAGGATGAATCCTGTTACCCAGGAGACAACGAAAATAATGACCGTCATGCCAATAAAGAAACCGGGGCGCTTCTTAAAGGTGTCCCACCCGTAATGGAGCGCCGCCTGTACAGAAATAGTATTCATACCTAAACGCTAGCACGTCGTGAGGTGCATCGGAACAGACCTGTGGAGAGTTCATTTACGGGAGCATGTCGAGCAACCGAAGCGCAAGCCCCCCGCGGAAAGTGTCCCGCTCCATCGTCGCAATAGCGGTCGTCGGCTCATTCTGAGTCGGAACTTGTGTGAAATCCTCAGGGGCGCGAAAAAAGTCGTATGCACGGGCTGTTTCCCCCGTTTCAGTGCATTCGAGCGTAACTTCTACGTGATTTTGCTCTTTCCCGAATCGCTTGAGACCAATTACCTTTGCCTGGCTGATACGAATAACGGGCTTCGGATTCCCCATCCCGAACGGCGCGAGTCGGGCCATGTCCCGAAAGAGCGGCCATGAGACCTGTTTGAGGGTCAGCGTCATATCGGATTCCGGTGTCGGTTTCTTTTCGATACGTGAGAGTGTTTGTGCGGCGCTCGCAAGATCTTCTTGCAACGTATGTACTTTATCCGGAATCACGGAAAAGCCTCCCGAAGCTGAATGTCCACCGAACTCTTCGAACGACTCGGTTGCCGCAGTGAATAGGTCCACAACGGAGATCGCGCCGTCTGACCGACATGAGCCTTTTATATTCCCTGCACCATCTCGTCCCCAGAGGCACACAACACCGCCGCGGTCGTTCATTATCGAATTCGCGGCAAGACCCAAAAGGGCAGGTTTCCATTCCGGATCTCCGAGCACGACCACCTTGTCCGCCTCGGTGAACCGCTCCTTTGATCGCTTCTTGATCTCGCGCACTATCCCCGCAACGACACCCTTACGTGATGCGTTCAGTTTTTCGAGCTCAGTTGCTATCGCATCCGCCTCTCCGTGATCCTTTGTGGTGAGCAATCGTAGTGCAAGGATAGGCTCTCCCATTCTTGAAGCTGCGTTGATGCGGGGTCCGATCGAAAAGCCGATGTCCTCTTCCGAGAGTTCGGCTTTGCGTAATCGTAATTTAATGCAGAGCGCGATGATCCCCGGGCGAGGCGACTTACGCAGAACCTGCAGGCCCCAATGTGTAAGCACGCGGTTCTCGCCCACGAGCGGAACCATGTCGGCGATCGTAGCGATCGCAACAAGATCGAGCAGCCATTTCTCCCAACCCTCCTGGACCGCGAGGAACGCGTCCATCTTCCGCTCCCGACCGGCACGCAGTGTTGCCTGCACCAGTTTGAATGCCATTGCGGCGCCACAGAGGTTCGGAAACGGATAGCCCTCTCGTTTCGGATTCAATACGGCGACCGCAGGAGGCGGGTCACCGATGAGTTCGTGGTGATCGGTCACGATCACATCCACCCCGAGGGTATTCGCATGCCTCACCGCGTCGTATGCGTTCGTTCCCACGTCGACGGTAACAATGAGCTGCACGCCGTCCTTTGCGAGTGTAGTGATCGCATCCCTATGAAATCCATATCCCTCCCGATCACGATGCGGTATGTAGATACGCACGTTTTCGTGCCCGATCTTCTCAAAGAAATCGCTGAGCACTGATGCTCCGGGTATCCCGTCACAATCAAAATCGGCGTATACCGCAATACGCTGATTTTGAGCAATAGCATCGAGAAGCCTCTCTGTCGCCAGCGACATGTCCGCGATGAGTTCCGGCCTATGAGTGTGCGCTTCGTAATCCGGGCGCAGGAACGCTTCAATATCCTCGGGGGTTTCGACACCACGACTCTTGAGTAGGGACCGCACGACATCAGTGATCTCGATATCGGAGGTTTGCATGGCGCGTATTGTATCGCGGTTATACGGGTGTACACTCTCGACATGAAGGACTGTGTCTTTTGTAAAATCGTTCGCAAGGAAATACCGGCGACGGTGGTATACGAAGACGACCATTTTCTCGCGTTCATGGATATACATCCTCACGCTTCAGGACACGTCCAGGTAGTTCCCAAGGAACATTACCGTTGGGTATGGGATGTGCCGGAGATAGGACACTACTTTGAAGTGGTCCAGAAGATCGCCAAAGCACAGCAGCGAGTCTTTCACGAATCTGTTCGTTCCCGCGTTATGGGCGACGAAGTTCACCATGCGCACGTATGGCTGTTCCCTCACCCGGAGGAAACCCCTGGCGATAAAAATGATTTCGTCGGCAACGCGACCAAGATAATTGAAGCGTTGCACTAAAAAAGCCCTGAACTCTGTCAGGGCTTTTTTAGACGAAAACGTTATTGTAGGTAGCCTTCGTTGCCGGTGCACACTCCTTCGTGCATGAGCGTAGCGTTGGAGTTATTCATTTGGCAGCGGTTCGAATAGGTCTGCGGCTCGTGCATCTGGCACATAAGCGCACAGTACATACCAGGAGCACAGGTGTTCGCACATCCGTTCGGTCGACCGCACACAGGTTGATATTGTCCGGTACATGCAGTCTGTGACACCTGGACTGTCGCCGTTGATCGCGCCTCTTTGCCTTCACTATCGGTCACGGTCAGACCAACTGTGTAGTTTCCGGCAGTTGCGTACGAGTGTGTGAATGACGAATCCTGTTGGATGCTCGCCTGCGGCGCCATGGTTCGCATAGCAGCCTCGGACGCAGTCCACTCATCCCCCCATACGATCGAGTACTTGAGTGTCCCGTTCTCGGGATCGGTCGCCGTTATTTTCCAGGTTCCGATCTCGTTCACAGCGAGTAATACCGGTCCGGAGAAGGACGAAATGACCGGCGCCTTGTTGGAATTAGAACCGTTGTCGAAATACGCACTGCAGTACGGTTTCTGCATGCTCTCCGGGGAGCAGTATTTGAGCGTGCAGAACGCAGGACCACCCGGAGTTGAACGACCGCAGCTGTTACAGCCGTCATTCCATGACTTACACATTGAGTCGTTTTCCGGGGAGACGGTCGTGTCTTTGCACGCGCCACTGTACAAAAGAGTCGCACCGTCTGCCTTCATAGTGCAAACGTTGCCGTACGTTGTGGGGACCGGGTTACACGGCGCTGCTACACAAACGACCTGCTTTGCTCCGCAGACCGGCATGTATTCCTTGGTGCACGCGACCGGCGAATTGCCCACGATCACTTTTTCCGTTGCAATGGTCTCGTCTTTGCATCCATTCAGGCACATACCGCCGCTCTTTACGATCGATACGATATACACATCGTCGGCTGTGTACGTGTGACTGAAAGAGACGGGAGTCTGGCAACGGGACGGGTAGATATCCTGACCATTCGTTGCGCAGTGAACCCATTGTCGTTCGGTTCCGTCACCGAAATCGATCATCGTGTCGCGACCGTCGGCCATGCTGGGTCGATAATCACTCGCGTCTCCGGTCTTCGAGGTGACCGTGACCGTGAGTGGTGCCGCACCCTTGTTCGGGGACACACTAAGGAGTCCATTGCCGCTGTTGCCGCACCAGATCTTGATGCGCTCTCGACTGAGGGGGCCAAACGATCCGATGGCAGAAATGTTGTTCTTGGACTGCCACTTTGCGAGTGCCTGGGCAGTTGCGGGACCGAAGAATCCTGTGGCGGATGCTTGCAGATAGCCTTCGGTAGAGAGAAATTCCTGGAGACCCTTCACGTCGTCCCCGCTCTGACCACGTACTAGGTTTCGGTTGATTATAGAGCAGATACGATTCGACTTCACTTCACTCCAGTTCGATACAGGAGAGGTGGACGCGGTCGACTGCATCCTGATCTCGGCCTGCAGTGTCGCGATCTTGGCGAGCAGATCTTTGATCTGCTGCTGCAGATCCCCGATAGAGAGAGCCGAGGCGGCGAACGGAGTCGCGAGTGCGACTGAAATAATAATGCCGGCTACGAGTGATTTGGTATTCATCCCGTTAGAAATAGGACGCGGACTACAAAGAGCCGAGCCCTATTTGACTAGTATTAATAAGCGGTGAGTATTTCATGTTGATGTTTGCGTGTCCGCGATTTCTAACGGGATTCATAGCTCCAGTATAGAGGTTACGTATTCATAAGCGCAAAGCGTGACCCTGCGTGAGGATTAGACGCGCCAACCGGTCCGTCCTTTCATGATGAATATTTCGTGTATAGGAGGCTACGCAAGCGCTTGCAAGCCGGGTAGATCCCCTTCCAGAATATATTCAAGCATTGCACCACCTCCGGTAGAAAGGAACCCGAGATTCTTCCGGTGCATTCCGCTTTCTTCGATGACAGCAATTGTGTCGCCTCCGCCGATGACCTTCTGTGCACCGCTTTGGGCTATGAGTTCCGCTATGGAGTGAGTCCACTCCCCGTAACCGGACTCATAGAGACCGGTCGGACCATTCCACAGAATGAACTGTGCTTTCTCTATATAAGGAGCAATGAGTGCTATCGTTTCGGGTCCGATATCGACGATCTTGTCCCCCGTTTCGACTTCGGACGGCTTTTTGACGCGAGCTTGCTTGTCGAGTCTTTCGACGGTCACGTCGACCGGAGCGAGAAAGTGAGGATGCTCCAGAACATCTTGTCCCGGTAATTCCGCCGAAATGAGTGAGCGCCCCACCGACATGCCGCGCGCCTTGAAGACATCGTTCGCGAGTGCGCCCGTTATGAATACATTGTCGTAATTGGCGAGCAGCGTGCGAACGAGCGGAGCCTTTGTTTCGAACTTCGCGCCACCCAAGATCGCGAACGACGGATGCATCGGTGCGCGGGCCTTTGAAAGTTCGCGAACCTCGGCGTCAACAAGAAGCCCCGAGTAGTGTGGGAGGTATTTCGGAACACCCACAATGGACGCGTGCGAGCGGTGAGCAGCGGAGAATGCATCACCGACATAGATATCTCCGAGCGAAGCGAGTTCACGTGCGAACTCGTTGTCATTCTTTGTCTCGCGGGGATCACGTCGGAGGTTCTCCAGGAGGAGTACATCGCCGTCACGCATGGCGTCGCGCGCCGAGTGTGCGACCGGTCCGGTGAGATCCTGCACATACGTGAGTGGTAGCTCGCTCTTAAGCGCACGCGCGACCGGTGCATTCGTTTCTTCCGGGTCTCGTCCGATATGCGAAAGAATTATGACGCGCGCACCGAGCGATTGCAGGTATGTGATGGTTTCGGCCGAGCGTCGCACCCGAAAAAGATCTGCGACCTCTCCGGTAGCAGTAAGCGGAACATCGAATCCGGCCCGCACGAGCACATACTTACCCTTCAGCTCCGGAGCCGGTACATCGTGAATACTTTTCATACTAGGCGTTTTGCAGCGACGCGATCAGGCTTGTGATCTTCCGGGGATCTGACGATGCGCGACCTACGAGCAATCCTTCCACATCACCATTGCGACACATATCGGCGGCATTCGTCTCGTCAATCGATCCGCCGTAGAGGATCCTCATCTGCATACCGACCTCACCGTGCATCCCGACCACCGTTTTGCGTATAAATATAGCCATCTCATGCATATCTCGCGGGGTCATGGCATGCGTACCGCCGATCGCCCATACCGGCTCGTAGGCAATGAGGACCTTTTTTAGCATTCCTTTCTGAACGTCTGCGAGCCCGACACTAAGCTGCTCGGCGACCTTCGCGAAATGTGCACCCGAGGACGTGCGCTCGGTCTCGCCGATACAGAGGACCGGGGTCATATTGAGTGCGAGTGCAGCAGCCACCTTCTTTCTGGTATCGAGACTCGTCTCACCAAGTGCGCGGCGTTCTGCGTGACCCACGAGCACGTACGAGGCCTTTGCATCACGCGCCTGAACGAGCGACATCTCTCCCGTGAGCGCTCCGCCATTCTCCGCGCGTGCATTCTGCGCACAGAACGCGATCCGCTTACCCTTGTAGAGCAAACGAAGCTGGCGCAGGTATATGCTCGGCGGCGCAAGTACGATGGAAACCTGTTTCGCTTTTTCGCCCGCTTTGCGCGTCGCATCGAGGAGTGCTTTGGCTTCTTTGAAGGTCGCAGGATTCATCTTCCAGTTCGCGACAAGCAATGATTTCATGCGCCGAATTGTATCACGGTCGATTTTTCACCAGCGACCGCGAGAGAGTCCGTGTCTCTTCGGGAATTCGTAGGCCGACGGGCCAAGACTAAGCGCTGCCGCAGCAGCGGCAGATAGCGACCCGAAGAGACACGGACTCCGAGCTATTTCTCCCTCCACAGAGAAAACCTATAGTTGGTTGACGCGACCGGCGTGAATGGCGGCGGCGAAAATGCAACCAGCTGATCATAGTAGTCATATCGTGTTTGGAATCCGGAACAAAAGATGCCGCCACAGATCCATGATGTGCCGGTGCGACCATTCGAGACGACGGTCCCGATCGTCGTGAGGCTCGTTTGCGACACATACGGATCGAGCGATGAAGGCGTGCTGCTGATCGAGAAGTAATCACGTCCGTAGTGACCGCTTTGTGCCACAAACACGCCGTGAACCTCCATTATGTCGGGCACAACGAGCGGAATGAGTACGTTGCGTTCGGCGATAACGGTCAGTCCGTCGGTTCCATCGTATGCATTGTAGAGAATATTGTTGTTCAGATACGCATCAGGCGTTGAGGAATTGGACGGAGTCGCAGCAACGAGCGTAACCTTGGCATTCACTGTACCTTCTACCCACACACGATCCTCGAAGAACATGAGCGAGCAACTGGCCGGAATATTAAATGTACCTATGAGTGTCTGCGATGTAATCACACTGTACTCGGTCGTGTTCCCATACTGACTCGACTGACTCGGGTAGCCGTCTGTCGAAGTTACCCGGTACAACGTGAACGTGCCATCAGCATTGAATATGACACGATAGCCGCGTTCGTTGATCGAGCCGGCAGCCGGAGGATAATAGATGCCGCTTGCCTGAGCCTTGGTCTTGAGACCGGCGAAGTCGACCGCAATAAGTGCGAAGTCGATGGTCGGGACCGGGTACTTCCACAGTTCAGGATTGGTACCATTACCGACGACACCTGGTGCGGCACTTTGCGCCGGCGAGCACCCGTAGCTTGAGCCACAGCTCCACGTTGCAATGGAGCTCGACACGGTCGAGTTGCTACTTCCATCCATACGAACACCTCCGTTGGAGTGATACGGTCCACGAATGTTTCGGTCCGAACCCGCCCATACACTTGTGTTCACAACATACGAATATTCAGCGACCGATGGGCGCATATAACGCGCGGTGAGATTGCGCGGGAACAAGCGGTCTGCATATGCGACACCCCGGGATTCCAGATCTATCCATTGAACGACGCCGCACTGTAACGTCGGCGTTGCCGTAACTGTAGCGTCCCCCACCGCACCTGTTTCCGGATCGACTTCGGTATACGTTTTCGGAGTGACTAAACCCACGCCCGCATCCATGATCGTAGGATTATGTGCGAGGAACCAGCGGTAGTATTCGAGCCCCGCCTCTGCAACATGAAGACCTTGCTCACGAGCTGCGAGCGCCCGCCCGTATCGTGACTGCGTGAGCGCATAGCCGGAAATCGTGCTCAAGATAAGCACGAACAGTGCCATATACAGAAGCACCATGAGAGTCGTTACGCCTGACTGCGCAGCCAAGCCGCGCGCTCTTGATCGCAGGTTCATATCATTTACCTATGAGGTTACGGATAGCGGCGGATGAGTAGAGGCTTAACTGATTCGGTAATGTAGCTGTATTCACATTCACCGCGAGTGTGACCCGCACGAATCGAACTGCAGTGTATGCGGATGTGGTTGATGCTATCTCGGCACCGAGCGCGTCGTAGTACCGGAACGTTGCGAGACCCTGCGATGTATTGCGCACATAGTCGGCAAGCACATCGGTCGTCTCTGCCCCCGTGTAATCCGGCGGGTTTCCGGTCGGATTCAGAATACCGCGCATCATGTTGGTGCCACTCAGGTAGTAATGAACCCGCTCAAGCAACGGATCGTCGTCGACGTCCGCATAGAATACGAGATCGTTCGGCTGCACGGACACGATCGGAAACGCCCCTTGACTTGAGAACGCCGCCTCGCGGATCGTCTTGACCATCGTCGACAGTCCGCGCTGCGCCGAGGTCACCGCTGTCGATTGTTCGAGCGCGTATGCGTTGGTACGGTAGAAATACAGTACGGTCGAGGAGATGGCCAGCATGGCAGCGATCATGAGCGCGATCCACACCATGGTCTCTATGAATGACATTCCGCGTGTTGTTGTTCGCATAGTTATGGTGTTAGCACGACAGACGCACGCGCGTCCGTCGTCGAAATGACGACGTTCGACGACTGCGGCTGGAATCCGGTCTTTGACACATTTAATGTGTATGTGCCGCTCGAAAGGGACGGGAAGTACACCTGTCCGCACGCAGAAGTATTCAGGGTCGTATCGGTCGTCGTACTGAACAATTGTACCGAGGCATTCTGTATATATGAATCATCTCCCTGTCGAACATCCACGACGAGCGACCGCGGTGTATTGGTGGCAACATAGAGCCTGGTGATTTGTGATGCTCCCGGCGACAATAACTCCGGCTGCGGCGCACATACTTCTGCGGTTTCGAATCCGCTCATCGTGGTCGGATCTATCGTATAAGTGTCCCATTCTATGGACGGCAGATTGATCCGTCCCCCACCGTCACTGGTGCTCGTCGCATTGTATTTATAGACCGTCGGACTATTTCCGATCGTTTTTAGCCCGCGGACCGTAACCCCGAGACTTGGGAAGACCTCCGGCCCGTATGTATATGAAATGGCCCACGAATCAATAGAAGGTGTGGCGCTCGAGCTAGAACTTATGAGCGTCGCTCCTATACGCACAGCCGGATATGTTGAGGTTGAGAGCGCGGAAATATCGATCGAAGAGCTTGCGAAGCCTGCTGCATTACCGGGCAGATCACTATTCGGGATGAGCGTGGGTACGCCACCGGCCATCGTGTAAAGCGAATATACGATGTCGGTCTGCGGTGGAGTCGTATCGACCCATGAGAGTGTCCTCCAGCCGTTGAGAAGTGTTGTCGAGATATCGGTCGAAAGAATGAAGCCGTCCGTTCCATACGGCGGACCGATGAGTCGTGCCTCACCTGCGCTCACGGTCGTGTTGCTCGTGGTAGCTACGAAGGTCTCGCTCGAAAGCAGGTCGGTCCATGTACGGCTCTCGACGGCTTTATATGTCTGTATCGTTTTGGTCGCGAGCAGGTCGATCGCAAACGTGTACGAGGTGGTGAGGTTGTTCGATACGGTCAGGTGTCGCGGATTCGGATTCGGATTCTGTGTGGAGACCGTATAGGTTTGAGCGGTCGAATACCCCGTCTTTGATACAACGATCTGGTAATCACTCGCAGCGGGTGCGCCGATGAACGAGATCGAGCCTAATTCATTCGTGAATGTACGTATCGAGACCGCAGGAGTCGTTGAGTTATTCGTAATGTCGATCTGCGCATCACGAAGTGGCGCGGCATTGGCATCGACGACATTGATAGTGAGCGTTCCTCCGGGCACTGCGGTTTCAACACCCTGCGGTGAGACGCGTCCGACCACCTGAATGCTTCGGTCCGAATTCTTGTACCGCCACGAAACCTCTACGCGGATCGTCTTGTAATCGGCGATGATGTTGTTCGTGTCTGCTACACCGAGACCGTCTGCCGGATCATCCGAGTAATACACGAGCGTGCGTCTTGTGTAGGTAACACCGTTGAGAACGACCGTTTCGGTCTGTGGCACGATACCCGACGGGATACCGCCGACGACTCCGATCGCCGAGTATGAGAGGCTTTTCAGGAACTCCATTCGCTCGTTATCGAGCGCGATGGCTCCCGCACGCGCCTTGCTGTTGCTCACTACGTCGACCGTCAACTGGAACGCAGCTGTGATACCCATGAACACGACCAGCATGAGGGCAGTGCCCACGATCGTGTCTATCAGCGTTACGCCAGCCGTATGCGGTCTGTTCGTATAACTGCCCTGTGTGCGGAGTGTCACCATGAGAGAGAAAGATCAACGATCGGGGTCAGGGGGCTTAGATATGCTCTGAAAGCTGGTAGATGGGAGAGATCATTGCTATAGCGAAGAATCCGACGGCGCCGCCGATGAAGAGCATGAGGAACGGTTCGATGATGGTAGACATATCCTTCGTCTTACGGTCGACTTCTGTCTCGTAATACGCGGCGAGCCGCTTCAGCATTTCCGCCGTTTGCCCCGTCTCTTCTCCGACCGCCATCATCTCCCCAACGAATGCCGGGTACAACGCATCGCTTCGAACGAACGTCGCCGAGAGCGGCTCTCCCTCACCGACAGATTTACGAGCGATCTTTAATACATCGCGGAAATAGGAATTCTGCACCACCTCCTCGGTGATCTCGAGACTAGTCAGAACATCCACCCCGGAGCTCGAAAGTGACGCGAGCGTACGAGCCGTTCGAGCGGCGTTCACCTCGCGCACCATCGGCCCGATGAGCGGCAGGGCTAGGAACATCTTATCCGCGAGACGCTGACCGGGAGCGGTTCGGGCAAGTACATACATAGCAACGACAGCGGAGGCAATAAGGATCAGCGCCCCGATCGTGTTATTGACGAGAAAATCACTGATCGCAATGACTATTCGGGTGGATTGCGGGAGCGTTGCGTTCATTTCGATGAACGTGGATGCGAGCGTGGGCACGACCTTGATCATCATGAGCGTTCCGATGCCAAGGATCGCGACAAGAATGATGCAGGGGTAGAGCATGGCACCGCGGATCTTCTTCTTGAGGTCATGTATACGCTCCATCTGATCGGATGTGACATTGAGCGATGACGAAAGATCGCCCCCCTCTTCACCTGCACGAACCATCGCTACCATAAGCTTTGGGAAGACCTTGGGATACTTTGCGAGCGCAACATGCAACGTGTCACCGCGGCGCACGTCCGAAGCAAGCTCCGAGACGGTCGACGCGAGCTTCGGATTCTTTGACTGACGTTCGATGACCGAAAGTGCTCGCGCGAGCGAAAGACCGGCGCCGAGCATCGCGCCGAGATTTCGCGCGAACAATATCTTGTCGTATTCCTTTATCGTACTGAAAATGGAGTTCCAGTATTTGAGACTGAATTTCTTCGAATCATCTCCCTCGTTGACGGATATGATGTGTGCGCCCTCACGGCGAATGATCTGGTAGAGCTCGAACCGGTCGTTGGCTTCGGCTACACCCTTGTACACTTCACCGTCGTTTTTCTCCGCTGTATAGGAAAAATGCGCCATTCCCTTAAGTATAACGTGCGCAGTACATGAACCTGCTCAGAACATGTGTTGCGTGTACATAATCAGCACCATCGAATGGTATCGTTGCCGTATGAATGCGTTCTGGATCAAGGTCGTTGCGATCGTTGCGATGGTCGTAGATCATTTTGCGCTGATCTACTTTCCGAACTCCTGGCCACTCATCGTCATCGGACGAATCTCGTTCCCGCTCATCGCGTGGCTCGTCGCCAATGGGGCTATTCACACAAAGAATATCAATGTGTACATGATGCGGCTCGGGATATTCGCGCTTTTGGCGCAGATCCCGTACGAGATCGGCTTCTACCTGCGGGGCGATCATCCGCTCTTCCTGAACGTACTGTTCACGCTCCTTCTCGGTCTCATCGCCATACGTATCCTGCAATTCAAGGTGCACCCCACGCTGAAGTGGATGGGCGTTGCGGCGACCGTTACGCTGGCGGCACTTTTGAATACCGACTTCGCAGCGGGCGGCGTCGTATCGATCGTTGCATTCTATGTGTTCTTTAACCGTCCGTACGCACTTATTGCGAGCCAAGTATTCATCCTCACCATTCTCACGAATCTCAGTTTCTTTATCGGCCCCGGGTTCGGGCAGTCGTTCTCCATGCATCCAATGGCGGAGTATGGGATCCTCGCGCTCCCCTTGATCCTGCTCTACAACGGCAAACGCGGGTACCCGACAGGTCTTACGTTCTATTGGTTCTTCGTGGCGCAGAACTTCGCCATACTGCTCTTCAAGATGTACACCTGAGGTCTATTCCGTGATGACTCGAAGCACTTCCTCAATAGTAGTCAGTCACGCATAATTTTCCGCTGAAAATTTGCGCTACCCCACCTCGGCGCCGTCGCGCCTCCGGCCTTGCGGCGGGGCCCCACCCCCGCCTCACCCTGTACAGCCTTATTCGGTGATGACTCGGAGCACTTCCTCAATAGTAGTCATGCCCTGTACTGCCTTAAATATTCCGTCTTCACTCATGGTGAGCATGCCTTCTTTGCGGGCCTGCTCGTGAATAGCGTCTCCGCTTGAGTTCTTCATTATGAGTTCCTTGATGGTCGCGGTTACGGGCAATACTTCGTAGATGCCCACACGTGTTGCATAACCCGAAGGCGACTGCCCGTTCTCGTGCGGTTTATAGAACGGGGCATTCTTCCATGTCGTTTCCGCCGAGACGATCTTCTCGTCCTTTAGGGCCTTGAGCACTGTTCCCTGATCAATTATGTTCTCGAGGTCGGCTTGCTGGTCTTTGGTGAGTTCGTACGGCTCATGATCTGCAGTGAGACGCCGAACGAGTCGCTGACCGATGATCACGCGGAGCGTAGAAACGAGGAGGAACGGTTCAATACCCATATCCAGGAGTCGAGCGACCGCACCGGCTGCCGAATTAGTATGCAGTGTTGAAAGAACAAGATGCCCGGTAAGCGCGGCATTCACGGCGAGCGCGGCGGTTTCTTTGTCGCGGATCTCTCCGACCATCACGATGTCCGGATCCTGTCGCACAAGCGAGCGAAGACCGTTGGCGAAAGTAAAACCGATCTCCGGTCGCACCTGCGTCTGATTCACGCGAGCCATCTGATATTCGATCGGATCTTCGATCGTCGAGATATTCACGTCCGGCGTATTCACGATATCGAGTAGCGTATAGAGCGTGGTGGATTTTCCGGCACCTGTCGGTCCGGTTGTCAAAATGAGACCCGTCGTTTTTTTGATCGCTTCGTGCATTCGCTCGAGTCCTGTGCCATGGAACCCGATGCCCTCAAGTGTGAACCCGGAGATGTTGTCACGTAGGAGTCGCATCACGATCTTCTCGCCGAAATAGGTCGGCAGGACCGATACGCGGAACGATACCCGCTCCCCACCGCTCTCGGTCCCGAACCGGCCGTCCTGCGGCAGGCGTTTCTCGTCGAGCTTCATGTTAGCGAGCACTTTGATGCGTGCCGTTACCGCAGCGGCAGCGTGCTTCGGTAATTCCATCGCATCGTGCAATAGACCGTCGATACGGTAGCGGATGAGGAGCGTGTCTTCGAGCGGCTCGATATGAATATCGGATGCATTCTGGGCGTTGGCATGTCTGAGGAGTGTATCGACGATGCGGACCGCCGGTACACCCTCTGCCATCTGCTTCTCGTCGGTACCCGCGACCGCACTGGCCAGCGCCGCTGTTTCTCGTTCGATCACATCGCCGAGATTGTCCTTGAGACCCTGCTGGTACTGTTTGAGAGCGAATTTAACCGAGGCGGCGTCAGTGAGGCGTGCCTGCACCTTGAGGTGCGTCTTCTTCTTGATGAAATCGATCGCTGCCAGATCATCTGTATCGAGCATCGCGACTTCGAGCTCATCACCACGGTGATTGTACGCGATGATGTTGTTGCGACGAGCGACCGGCTCCGGGATAAGTGAGAGCGTTTCGTATTTAATTTGCGTTCCGGCGAGTGAAACGAATGGAATGCCGAGAATGTACGCATACGTGCGGCGTAGCTCATCTTCGCCGATCGCATTCTTTGCGGTCAATACTTCTCCGACGGTCTGTCCGTTCTCCTTGGCCTCTTTCTCTGCGCTATCAAAATCTTTTTGCGAGACGAGTCCGGCGTCGGCGAGAAATGTTTTTAAGTGTGTCTCCGAAATGTACATCCGTACAATTATATCCCAGCGACGGTCGACCGGAGTGTGAAGTTGTCCTCAATTCGAAAAGGTCTACCGCTGGACGTAGATCACTTCACCACCTTCTACATTCGGCGCGAACGGGAACATTAAATGTAGAACCGATTGTCGCTAAACACTGTTTTGAAGCGCAAACGAATGGTCTTGACGACTTCGTGCACCGTCCGTATACTGCCCGCATTAGTTCCGCCGCTGGCGGACCCTTTTTTTGAAAGGGTCTCCAGATTATTAACCGGAGGGACAATTACAACATAATCCATATGGCACTCTTTGATCTCAAATCACTGAACTCTGCGCTCGAAGAGCTGCAGACAGAACGCGGTATTACCCGTGAATCTGTAATCGATGCGCTTGCGACCGCTCTTGCGGCGGCGTATCGCCGCGAATACGGCAAGCGCGGACAGATCATCCGAGCTACCTTCAACCCTGAATCCGGCGACATGGAGTTCCGCCAGGCCAAGATCGTCGTCGACAACACACTCGTTCGTCGTGAAGACGAGGAGGCCGAGGGTGAGGATGATCATCGCTCGCGATTCAATCCGGAACAGCACATCATGCTTGAAGACGCTCGCCGCATTAAGCGCGACGCGGCCCTCGACGAAGAGATCTCATTCCCCCTCGAGACGCAGGAGGATTTCGGTCGTATCGCTGCCCAGGCTGCAAAGCAGGTCATCATGCAGAAAGTCCGTGAGGCTGAACGCGCCTCTATAATAGAGGAATATGGCGAACGCGAAGGCGAGATAGTTACCGGTCACGTGCAACGATTCGAACGCGGCAACCTCTATATCGACCTCGGACGCGCCACCGCGATCCTCCCGTACGACGAGCAGATCCCCGGCGAGCGATACCGACAGGGCGAGCGCGTTCGCGCACTCTTGCTCCGTGTGGATGAAGGCGTACGCGGCACGTTCATCCGACTCTCCCGCTCTCACCCGCGCTTTTTGACCAAGCTGTTCGAAGCCGAAGTACCGGAAATGGCAGCAGGCACAGTAGAAGTGAAGGGTATCGTCCGTGAACCGGGTTCGCGTGCAAAGATCGCCGTGCACTCTATTGATGACCATGTTGATCCCGTCGGTGCACTGGTCGGTCAGCGCGGCGTCCGTGTTGCGGTCGTTACCTCTGAGCTCGGCGGCGAGAAGATCGACGTCGTTGAGTGGTCCGAGACCGCAGGCGACTACGTGAAGGAGGCTCTCAAACCGGCACAGGTTCTCTCTATCGAACTCTTCGAGGAGGAAAGCCGCGCTATCGTTCAGGTTGCCGAAGACCAGCAATCACTTGCTATCGGTCGAGGCGGTCAAAACGTGCGACTTGCCGCACGACTCACCGGCTGGAAGATCGACATCCGCTCAATGGGCGGCGAAACAGTTGCAGCAGATGATGGTGCAGCAGCCGTCGAATCTATCCCGACCGATGTCGAGAATGTAAGCGCCACCGAAGACACGTTTGAAGTCGCGAAGAAAGACATCGCTGGAGATGACGACGAGGCGAAGGACGAAGGTGTCGATAACCTCGACCCGGTAGACCAGGACCGTGACGTAGCAGACGAAGTCGTCGAAGAACAGCAGGGTGAAGAAACAAACGACAAAGAAAAAGACGCTGAGTAAAAAATCTCGTCATGACATCAGGGGCTCTGCGGAGCCTCTTTTGTTTTGAGACAATCTTGTTACACTCCCCCTATATGAATCTTTGGCACGACGTACCACTGGGCGACAACGCTCCTGAGGAAATTAATGTGATTATCGAGGTTCCGAAAGGATCCAATAATAAGTACGAGATCGATAAGGCAACCGGCCTTATTAAGCTCGACCGTGCGAACTACTCGGCAGCGGCATTCCCCTATGACTACGGCTTCGCTCCGATGACCCTCTGGGATGACGGCGATGCGCTCGACGTGATCGTACTTACTACGTATCCGCTCGACGTGGGCATCCTCGTTGCTGTACGCCCCGTTGCCGTCATCGAAATGATCGATACCGGGGAGAGCGACTTCAAAGTGATCGCAGTTCCTGTCGACGACAAGCGCTGGGACGACGTTCAGGATCTCGCAGATGTAAATTCGCACTCACTAAAGGAGTTCCAGCATTTCCTCGAGACGTACAAGGCACTCAAGGGTAAGCCGGCTCCCGTAGAGATCAAAAGCATTCAGGGCAAGGCCGCCGCGATTGAAGCAGTAAAGAAATCGGTAGAGATCTACAAGGAAAAATTCGGCAAATAGTCGTTCTTCGGAGCAATCCACATGTTGCTCGTGTACACCCGCCACACATGGCGGGTGTACTATATGCGCATGCCTACCGCCGAACAGACTCCCGCGCAGAATCAACCAAAAGATGAAGGCGCAGGACCGATCATCGGAGCCATCATCATCGTTATTCTGCTTGTGTTCGGTGCACTCTATTTTTGGGGACAGAAGCTGAACAAAAAACCGCATCCCGACGCTCCGCTCGTGCAAAGCCAGATATCGATCGACTAGAAATATTCACCCGGGCAGCGATGCCTGCCCCGTCCGTTTGATTGGACCTCTAAAGGAAAACTGTCTTTAGTTGGGAATCCGTGCTAAAAATCTCCGATGAATACAGAAAGCAAAAAGGGATTGGGGTCACATCCTTTTCAGAACGTAAAAGTCACCCGCGACACCGATCGTTGGGAGGCTTCTATCACCGCGGAGATCCCTGCGGAAACACTTATCAAATACCGCGAGCATGCGCTCAAGGATATCCAGAAGACCGCGAAGCTCGATGGCTTTCGGCCCGGCAAGGCTCCGGAGGATCGCATCGTTGCTGTCTATGGCGAGAGCCAGATCCTTCGCCATGCTGTAGAGCACGCGATCGAGCACGAGTTACCTAATTTGCTCGCGGAAGAAAAGCTCCCCATCGTCGAAGCTCCGCGGGTCACGACCGATGCACCAACACTCGATAAGCCAGTAGTGTTCACCGCCCGCGCTGCACTCGCGCCGGAAATTAAACTGGCTGACTACAAGAAGGTCTCGAAGAAGCACATGGAGAACAAAGAGGATACGAGTGTCTCAGATGCCGAACACCAGGAGGCGCTCACGTACTTGCGCCGCGAACGCAGCCGCATCGACAAGATCGAATCCGGCACCGACGCAGAGCAAGCAGCCGAAGAAGCAAAGGCGATGACGGACGCCGATCTCCCTGAGCTCGACGATGTGTTCGTACAAACGCTCGGTTACGAAAATACCGCAGCATTTTCCGAAGCGCTCCGAAACAACATTCAGACAGAAAAAGAAGTCCGCGCGACCGAAAAACGCCGTGCAGGTATCCTCGACGACATGGTGAAGGATTCTACCGTCTCATATCCGATCTCACTCCGCGAATTCGAGCTCGAAGAAATGGAAGGCCGATTGAAGGACGACCTCTCCCGAGCAGGCCAATCGATCGATTCCTACCTGAAAGAAACAAAGAAAACGCGTGAAGAACTACTTGAAAGCTGGAAGGATGCAGCGGATAAGCGGGCCAAGGTCCGTCTGATCCTCGCAGAGATAGCTCGTGAGGAGAGGATTAATCCCCCGCAGGCCGAACTCGAGCACGAGCTTGAACACGCCAAGCAGCACTACCCACAAGCAGACCCGGAGAACCTGCGGGCGCACATAGCGCACGCGATGCGCAACGAAATGACGCTGCGGTTCCTCGAAGGAAACACCGAGCCCGTTGGGCATACTGCCGAACACCACGCACACGAATAACAGAAAGTCGCCCGAGAGGGCGACTTTTTCGTTCGACTACCGACTATAGTACGTGTCCTCGTCGTAGCCGAGGAATTGCAGACCGGCAGATGTGAGCTCGATCCCAAGTACGACATTTGATCCATGGTCCCACAGCTTGAATGCGTGATGATCGTCTTTGATCAATCTGCAGAGCCCGCAATCAGCTGAAAGCAGTACTGCCCGGACATCGGCCGCAGTCTCAAATACAGTGCCGCACTTGAACGCGTTCCCCACGATACGAACAACGCGTTCGATCTCAAGATCGTACGTACTCATTCAGTCTCCTGTCAGTTGCCGACCCGGAGTATGTGCAGCCTGAGCGACCGAGTCAAGAATCGACGCGACCCCTCAATGGATCGTTTCGTCCGCCGGCTTCGGAACGTAGGTCAATATCGCGCGCATGATCTTACTGAGCTGTTCATCGGAGTGCGGATCAATGGTCGATTCCGGCTTGTCATCTACGTACGTACGATATTTGTCATGATACGAATTGTCCATCCACCACTTCATGACGGTATTTCCACTGAATGGCATCGAATCGTACTCATCGGGTTTGTTCTCTGTGCGAATACGGTTCTTAAAAGCGTACTCCGCAATAAAGGCCTGTATTTTGTAATTGGAAAGCAGCGCTTCATGCGGAAAAGCATCTATCTTCTTATTGATGCGGTCCATCGACTTTCCCATACAAAAACGATATCACGCCTAGGCGGCCCAGCGGTCATGGGTGCCTGCAGCTTGTCGCTCCGCGCGCCGTCTCATCTTTTCGAACAGACCGTCCTTTCCGTTAAACATTTTGAGCGACAGCTCATCGAGTCGCTGCCTGACCTCGGATGCGAACCCTACTACACGGTAGCCGCCGTGCGGATTACCCTCTGCTAGATGGAATCCAAAAATGAGTGCCGCTTTGGCCATCCGGCTGTTCGTAAAACCTTCGAAGGCGATTAGTGGTCGTAATTCGCCGTTATCGACCCGATCAAAGTATTGCTTGAGATCTTCATAGCCCGCGAGGAGATATTGCGTTCGCTTTTCGGGCGTATATGAGGTCGACCCTTCCGGTGTAAAGTCCATACTACCGATCTCGCCCTTGGAGATATCGACGCCGTGCTTTGCGGCGAATTCTTCCAGTGAGCGAGGCGTACGCGAACCCATGTGCGCATTGACGCGTAGACCTTTCCCCGAGAATCGGTACGGATCAATCTCCCCGCGGTATAAATTTTCATTATTCTCCCGGGAACGTTCGCGCCTGTTTTCGCTATCACCCTCATACGACTCGTCATCCCAACGGTCATAGTGGTCAAAACCATGATCCTGCTCATGGCTCTCGTCGTAACCGTAACGATCACGCTGTCTGCGTTGTTCGGGCAGATCAAGCGAGGAGAAATCGCCCCGATGAAGCGCGAGCATTTGACGGTCTCCGAGCGGTCGGTACTGGCGACGAGTGAAGTATTCGACCGACGCGACAGTTCCTGTCGTTGCAAGAACAGTTGCAAGCTCCTCCCTCACCCCCCGCGTTCGTATTGCGGTGATCATCCGGTCGGCCACCATTGCTCGCGTTGCGATCGATTCCTCGTAGCGGACATCGCGCATGATCCCGCACAATTGGCGACACGCTCGCTCTATAACGCCACGCTGTTCGTACTGTTCGTCGTAGTAGTGTGCATTGTCGACTACCGACAAGAGAAGAGGAACTGAGCTCACGTCGGTTATGCCGTCCATCATATTCAGTGTGTATTGCATGACCTCCGGAGTATCAAGTCCACTGCGCGTCAAATGTTTACAGATCGAATAGAAGGAGTCCGCAGTGAAGTGAGCCCGGGCCGTTTCGACAGGAAGAACCCCGCTGTGCGTGTCTGGTGTTCGTTCAATAAGCCGCTCTTGCGCCAGTAGGAACATATACATATCAATGTCCTCTTCCTCGGCCAATTCGATCTGTCCCAGATCGCCCATTTGTTCGGTCGAAAGATACTGCGAATACAGGTCGCGTTCTTCCGCCGCCTCTTTCTCATGACGGGCAATTTCATGCTCGAGATCACGACTCGCGTCCTTTCGCAAAATAGCGTCA
>JAGOTU010000108.1 GCA_018061585.1 Minisyncoccota bacterium
GCCTGGAACACCGTGATCGTGCCGTGGAACTTTGATTTGCCGATCTGCTTGACCTTGGCGACAGCTTTACCGCCGTTCTTGTATTCCTGTACATGCTGGCCGCCGTCGCGATGGACCTCGACACGAGCGTAGGTCGAAAGCGCGTTCACTACAGATGCACCCACCCCGTGAAGACCGCCGGAAACTTTGTACCCTTCGCCGCCGAACTTACCACCGGCGTGGAGCGTGGTCATGATCGTTTCGAGCGCGGAAACTTTTGTCTTTGGGTGAATGTCTACCGGGATACCGCGGCCGTTGTCGACAACGCGAACCATGTTATCCGGCAAGAGCGCGATCTCGATGTCGTCGGCAAAACCGCCCATCGCTTCGTCGCGTGAGTTATCAAAAATTTCCCAGATCAGGTGGTGCAAACCATCGGGACCGGTGGTGCCGATGTACATGCCCGGTCGTCGCCGGACCGCTTCCAGACCCTCGAGAACGGTAATATCGGACGCTCCGTATGAACCTGCCTTTTTAACCGATTGCCCTTTCTTTTCAGCCATATTTTAGTGGGTTGAGTATATCAAAAAAGCAAAGCATTGCCTACTTGCAAGGCGGGTATATTGTGACGTTAGAGGGCCCAAATAAAGCCAATACAGAGCCCCTAAAGGGAAGAAATCTGGAGGGATCCATGAGGAGACGTCTATCAAGGGAATTCAAGCTGAATACCCTGTCTGTGGGGTCAGGATTGCTCGCTCTCGTGCTTGCTATCGGCTATTTTCAGTCCGACACGGAGCCGCGCTGGACGAGGTGCGTCGTCGATGGACACCCGCAAAAAGTGCTCATTGCCGGCGTGAAAAAGTGGGCATCCAAGCGTCTATTCTGCGAAAATAATCGGGTCGTGATCGCGATCAAAAAAGACCAAGTGTTGCCGCTCACGAAGGACGAAGTGCTTACACCCGGCACAACCGTCGCGTGCACCTACGATGTCGCACGAAATCCGTTCTATTTGTTCAGGGAACAGATCCTGACCGACTCCGTGGAATGCCTGTCGAATTCTTCGGATCCATTGAGCGATACAGGCTAAGCCCGAGAGAAAAAAGACCCCGGCGAAACGCAGGGGTTTTTTGCTTTTAAAAACGAGCATCGTTTTTATAGCTAAAAAACGGTCGGAGCTTGGGGCCCGTCCGCGACGGCGGATGGGATAGCGAGACGGGCCCGGCGTGCGCATCGCAGAAGCGATGCGACATGTGGGGGCGTTTTTTTGTTGCATTCATACGGTTGCGCTTATAGTATTTCCAGCAGAGCAAAACCGCTCGGATTCGGGGAGATTCAGCATGTTGGTTCGCCTGCTCTGTTCGCTTCTGACCCTTCTGTTTCTGACCTCGGCAACTCATGCCGTGGTACGGATATCCGACGATCGCGGAGGTCGCATTGGCACCTACATCGAGAAGTACCAGGGGCTGCGCTCATCCGGCGAGACCGTCATCATCGACGGTCTGTGCGCCTCGGCATGCACCATTGTGCTCGGCGCCGTGCCGCACGATCGCATCTGCGTCACACCGAACGCCCGACTGGGATTCCACGCAGCGTGGGACTTTGGCGAGAATGGTCGTGCCGTTACAAATCCCGAGGCAACGCAGATGCTCTACAGCATGTACCCGACCCCCGTGCGACGGTGGATCATGATCCGCGGCGGACTCAGGTCGCAGATGATCTTCCTCAGCGGGAAGCCGTTGAACAGAATGTACAAGTCCTGTTACGACGACGCTACTGCCGGCAGCAAATGACCACGGCAAACAGAAAGGCCCTCGCGCGACGCGCGAGGGCCTGATCATTTTGTCCATCAGGCAAATTTGCCGTCCGGTACTTCAGTTGCTTCGTAGCGCCTTACGCGGCGGCGGCGTCTGCGCGGATTCAGCGAAAGACAGTATGCACGCGGACATTCGCAATGCACATCCGGCTCGTGCTCCCGACCGATGAGCCGCCCCATCTGTTCAAGATGTGGAAACAGTTCGCTTACCATTTCGGCGTCTTCGTAGATGTCGCCGAACGCGAGCCCATGCTTTTCGGCATGAGCCACCGCTACTTCGCACGGGGTCATAAACCGATGCAAGGATAAGACACCTTCACAGCGATTCATGAAAGAATCGACCGAACGGAATGCGACCACACAGTAGATAACAATGAGAACGACCGCTGCTCCCACAATTGCGAGGATCCACCAATACCACATATGAGCCTCCCTGCTCCATATCCTCCGGCACTATGGAGAAAACCCGACCTGTATGCAAGCGCTATCGGATCTCAAAGCCCTGTGACTGCAACGCTGCAGTGAGCGGTGTCATGACAGCACTCACCTCGTCATCGGTGAGCGTTTTGTCGAACGACTGGAATACCAGACGGAACGCGAGCGAGGTCTTATCGCCTTTTACGAATGTATCAAAAAGGTCCGTGCGGACGAGCAGCCCTCCACCCTCAGTTTTGATGAGCGAGATAACGCTCTCGGGTGTGGTACCGGTCGGCACCCACATCGCGATGTCGCGCGTAATGAACGGATAGCGGGAGAATGCTTTGTATTGCTCAAGTTTTGAGCGCT
>JAGOTU010000109.1 GCA_018061585.1 Minisyncoccota bacterium
TTCCGAACCCCTTTCAATAACGAATTCGTTCGGCGTCCCGTCCAAAGATCCGGCCGTGTGGCAGGAAGATGTAAAAAAGGCCGTCGCGGCGGCAGGGAAGGGCCAAGTACTCGTGCTTTCGTTCATGGGTACTGTGCACCCGAATCAGACGCAGCAGGAATTCGTCGACGACTACGTGCTCGCGGCAAAGCTCGCATACGAAACCGGTGCGCCGGTACTTGAAACGAATCTGTCGTGCCCGAACATCGGCAACGAAGGACTCGTCTGCTACAACCTCGATGTTACAGAACAGGTGGCCAAAGGTATCCGCAGCGTTATCGGTGACACACCACTCATTCTCAAAGTAGGGTATTACCCTGGCCGGGCAGGCAAAGACGACGAGAGAATGGAAAAACTTGCAGAGATCACACAGGCCTACGCGACCGGTGTTTCCGGCATCAACACCCTCCAGGCCGAGGTACGCAATGCCGCAGGCGAGCAGGCGTTGCCGGGTAGTCCTGCGCGACTGCGCTCAGGTGTGTGCGGCGCAGGTATCAAATGGGCCGGCATAGATTTCGTAAAGCGAATGCGTTCGATCATGAATAAGCGCAGCTTTACATTCAGTCTCGAAGGAGTGGGCGGTGTTACCGTGCCTGCGGATTACAAGGAATACAGAGATGCCGGTGCGGACGTGGTCATGAGTGCGACCGGCGCCATGTGGGATCCCTATCTTGCGCAAGAGATAAAAAAGCAATACCCGAATGCCTGAAGCGCTCGACACACTCGCACAGCGTGCCGTGAAGGATGGAGTATTTCCGGGGTGCGTTATAGCGCGTGTGGTGCCCGGTGAGCGCACCATCGCCGCATTCGGCACCATCGCACTCAATGGCGAGAAGGCGCGCGAGGACACGATCTATGATCTGGCGTCGATCACGAAATCGATCCCGGTGTCATCGCTCATACTCAAGCTCATAAGCGAAGAAGCGCTCGCGCTCGACGATCTTGTTCGCAAATGGATACCCGAGCTACAGAACGATCATGCAGCGACTATCGAAGACCTGCTTCGGTATCGCGTACATGGCGAGCCGATGTCGCTTATCGCACAGCTTTCACCGCGTGAGATCCGACAGCACATATTTCGCTCCGGCTTTGCGGACCTGCCCGGTGCATCACACTACTCGAATCTGCCTGCGTATCTGCTCGGGATCATCGTGGAACGAGTTTCCGGACGGACGATCGATGTGCTCGCGCGCGAAACATTCTTTGATCCACTTAATATGCGAGCCACATACTTTCCCATCAGTGGTACTGTGCCCGACGTATCACACTCGATCGCACCGACCGAAACGGAAGAGACGGGTGACGTGATCGGGATCGTGCACGATGAATCCGCACGCGCCTTTGCCCGTGAAGGCATTGCGGTCGGGCACGCGGGGCTATTCAGCAACGCCCATGACATGGCAACGTTCCTTGAGGCCCTCTTGGCCGGCAGTTTCCCGTACATCGTGAAAGGTGCGCAAAAGGGACTTGGCTGGGAGCTGAACTCCGGAACATTTATGGGGAGTCATTTTGGTCCGCGCACATTCGGGAAGACCGGCTTTACGGGTACGAGCATCGTGTGCGACTGCGACCGTGGAGTGGGCCTCGTGATCCTGTCGAACCGCACGTATCCGACGAGGCCGGTAAATAATGACGCGATTAGCCAATTCCGCCGAAGCGTCGCGGAACTGGTTTTGCGATAAACAGACGTGTTAGAGTGCAAAAATGTGCGGCATATTCGCTTACACAGGGACGAAGAACGCGGGCGAGGTCCTGCTCGACGGGCTCACGTCTCTTGAATACCGTGGCTACGATTCTGCCGGTGTGTTCACACCGGAGAGCGGAGTCATTAAAGCGAAGGGACCGGTGAACAATCTCAAGCGCAAAATTCCCTCAGGCTTCTACGGGACGAGCGGCATCGCGCATTTGCGCTGGGCGACCCATGGAGAACCGACCGAAGAGAACGCACATCCGCATCGAGATTGCTCCGGAGATATTTGGGTCGTGCACAACGGCATCATTGAGAACTTTAAGGAATTAAAGGACGGACTTACTGCGCGCGGACACACATTCACATCCGCGACCGACACCGAGGTGATATCGCATCTCATCGAGGAGCACATGAAGTCGGAGAAGGATTTTGAAAAAGCGACCTTTAAAGCGCTCAATGAATTGCGAGGAGCGTACGGCCTCGTGATCCAGCATAAGCAGCACCCCGATCTTATTATCGGCGCGCGTCTCGGGGCACCCGTTGTGATAGGGCTCGGGGACGGCGAAGGGTTCGTCGCGTCCGACGCGAGCCCGATACTTCGCCATACACGGACCGTGGTGTTCTTGAATGATGGCGAAGTCGCGTCGGTTAGACCGAACGGTCACGAGATATTCTCGCTCGATTCCAGAAAGATAGAGCGCACTCCTGAGGAAATTCAGTGGGACCAGGAAGAGGCGAAGCGCGAAGGCTACGACCATTTCATGCTCAAAGAGATCATGGAGGCGCCGGAGGTCGTGCGGAACACGATCCGCGGGCGACTCATTGTGAACGAGG
>JAGOTU010000110.1 GCA_018061585.1 Minisyncoccota bacterium
TCTGCCGTTCGCTTGCGGGAGAGTATTCGTCGCCCCAATGAGCGAACACGACGGGCTGTCTGCCGAGCGCGCGAGCATCTTGGATCTGTTTGATGGTTGTCGCTTCGGTCCAGCCCGCATCGAACTCGTTGTAGCCGATGAACGTGAACTGTACGCCGCCCTGATCGATCTGCGAGACGGACCGTCCGCCCGGTTCCCCAAAATACCCGACATGCGCCTGTTCCAGTGCGTTCACCGTGTCATGAACGCCATCCTCCCCGAAGTTATAGATGTGATTGTTGCCGAGTGAAACCGCGCGGAAATTCTCGCGGTATAAGAGCGGCGCCACGTACTCGGGGAACGTAAATACGAAATTGTCGGGTGAACCCACGACCGAGCCGACGCTTCGGGACGGGTTCGGCGTGATCGGACCCTCCAGGTTTCCCACCACGAAATCCGACGCCGAAAGGTGCGTCCGAATACAGGAAAAAATGAACTCCGCTCCGTGCGTTTCCATCGCGGTGCGGACCGATCGATCCAGCATAATGTCTCCCACAAAAAGCACGCGCGCTTGCGGCTCGCGCGGCGGGAGCGGCAATGCAATGAACGAAATATCCTGACTGACGATCCCGATCATGCCGGACAGCGCGGCAGCAAGAAATGTCAGGAACTCCTGAATACGTTCCATGATAGAAGTATATCCTTTCTCTTTCTAATCACGCTTGTGAATGCGGCCGAGAACCGCGCAATGATCCGATACACCGTCCTGCAACCGCACATTCGACACCTCGTAATGCTTCGTCGTGAACAGACCATCTACCATGTAACCCTGCATACCCTGAGACGCCGCGTCGGCCTGGATCTTCCCGCCCATGGCGCGATGCAATTTCGTATCTAAGCTCCAGACATATTCCGGAGGAATATTGTCAGTGTACTTTTCTGCAAGCCTCGTAAATATTTCAGTACCGCGCGGGGCATTAAAATCACCCGTAAGCACGAATTCACCTTTTGATTCGAGAAGTGCTAATAAAGGCAGGATGTCGGAGCGCTGCTGATCAGTCGGTCTGCCGTCCGGGGTCCACGTAAAGTGGGTCGTTGCAATAGTGAACAGTACGCCGTCTTTTTCTATCTCCGCGAATAGAGCGACGCAATTGGAAACGCCGCGAGCCGGCACGCTGCTTCGCGCTTCTGCTTCGCTCCCGCGGTAATACCGCGCTTCGTGATGCCGCACCGGCAGCGTCGTAAGGATACCGACTCCTTCCATCGCGAAGCCCGTTTCGGGCGGATCGGTCGGATGGTTCTCCATGGCCGCAAACATCATCGTACCGCTGAGTTCACGCTCGAACTTCGGTATGTCCCGTTCATAGAGCTCCTGAATGCAGATCACATCAGGCTTCGCATGCATGAGGAACGGAAAGATCCGGTCGTAGTGCTTGGCGCGCTCGATATTGATCGAGACGAGCGAGATATCCGTCATACTATTTCTGTCCGTCGAGTGATGCCTGGAGAAAGGCTGTGAACAATGGGTGCGGAGCCAGCGGGCGCGCCTTTAATTCAGGATGATACTGCGTCCCTACCATGAACGGATGGACATTTCGCGGGAGTTCAGCGATCTCTTTGAGCTGTCCTTCTGCCCACGTGCCGGAAAACACAAGCCCGGCCTTTTCGAATTTCTCCACATACTCGGGATTGATCTCGTAGCGATGGCGGTGGCGTTCGGATACCTCCGGTTCGCCGTAGGCGTCACGCACAATACTACCGTCCTTGAGCGCGGTCGTGTATGCGCCCAGACGCATAGATCCGCCGTAATTCTTGTTCGCAAGCTTCTCCTTCTGTTCCAGCATGATGTCAATGACCGGAAACGGCGTCGCAGGATCGATCTCGGTGGTATTCGCATCCTTCATATCGAGCACGTGACGCGCATATTCGATCACGAGCATATGCAAACCGTAGCAGAGACCGAAATACGGTATCTTGTTCTCGCGACAGAACTGAGCGGTAAGGATCTTACCTTCGATGCCCGTCTCGCCGAATCCGCCCGGTACGATGATGCCGTCGTAGTTCTTGAGCTCGGCGACCTTTGAAGGATCGGTCTGGTACGACTTTGCATTGAGCCAGTCGATCTTTGCCTTTACTCCCAGCTGGGCCGCAGAGTATTTGATCGCTTCGATGACCGAGAGGTACGCGTCGGAGAGTACGAAATCGCCCGTATCAAAATATTTGCCAACGATACCGATCTTTACGATCTTTGAACCGTTGTGCATTCGCGCCGCAAGATCCTTCCATTCGGACAGATCAGAATCCTGTTTGGGTGTGATGTTGAGTTCGCGCAGGATGATATCGGAGAGTCCGTCGGCTTCGAAATTGAGTGGTACGTCATAAATGGAATCGACGTCCGGTGCAGAGATGATGTGCGCTGCCGGAACGGAGCACGAGATGGAAAGTTTTTCTTTGCGCTTCTGGTCGAGCGGCATATTGGCGCGCGCGATCAAGATATCGGGCTGTACGCCGTAGGAATTCAACTGACGGATGGCATTCTGCGTCG
>JAGOTU010000030.1 GCA_018061585.1 Minisyncoccota bacterium
TCTGCATACCGCTCGTTCGATACACAAGAGACATTGAAGGAGGGTTACAAGGTACGGTACGGCGCAGGTACCGCGAATTCGTTCTCTGCTGACCAGGGATATTCGGAACACCAGCTCGGAACGACCCTCGACTTTACGATGCCGGAACTAGGAACGGGTCTCGTCGGGTTCGATAAAACTCCCGGATTTCCCTGGCTCAAGGATCATGCCCACGAGTACGGATTCATCCTCTCGTACCCCAAAGGCAACGGACACTTTGTGTTTGAACCGTGGCACTGGCGCTACGTGGGCGTGGAGCTCGCGTCGCGATTACATCAGGAAGGAAAAAGCTTTTACGACCTCGATCAGCGCCTGATCGATACGTATCTGATCTCGTTCAACGATTAAGGTACGTAATCGTAAGCTGGAGGACAGTCGCGAACGATACCCACGCGAGATACGGGATATTCACATACGTGACCCACGGTATATAGGAGTAAATCGCATAGAGCGCCCACACGAGCGTGATCAAGACCAATACAATATCGATCGACGCTAACGCATTGCTGCGCAGACCGAACTGAAGCGGAGTGAACGCCGCGTTGAAGATCAGATTCAATACGAACGGAAGTGCGACCGCGTACGGCACGCTGCCCTTCCATGCCGAATAGAAAACCGTCCCGAACGAGACCGCGATGATCGCATACAGCACTGACCATACCGGACCGAATAGCCACGAGGGCGGGGCCCATGTCGGTCGAATGAGTTCGGCATATCGAACCGTACTATCTGTTGCGTTGGGCATGCTTAGGCATTATACGCGGCTTCTAGCTCAGCGATGTTTATTTTTTTCATCTTGAGCATAGCGCTCATCGCTTTCTTTGCTTTTTCTGTATCGCTCGACGAAAGTAATTCACCCATTCGCTTCGGTGCGATCTGCCACGACACACCGTATTTATCCTTGAGCCAGCCACACTGCTCGCTCTCGGGAACTGCCGACATGCTCTTGAAGAAAAAATCTGTCTCTTCCTGATCTGCAGTCTCTACCGAGAGGGAGACCGCCTCGTTGAACTTGAAGTCGTGCTCCGGACCACCATCCATCAGTGCGAACCATTGGCCATCAAGCATGATGTCTTCGAACATGACACCGCCGTCCACTCCCCCCGGCATACCCGGCGGATACTTTGCAACCATTCCTATCCTGGAGTTCGTGAATAGTGATGTATAGAAATGCCCTGCTTCCTCGGCCTTACCGGATACGTCCTTTGTGAATAAGAGTGCCGGAATGATGTTCGGTCGCGGCTCGCCGTCCGGATCCGTAAGGATGAGCTGCCAGTTCACTCCAAAGCGATCCTGTATCCATCCGAACATTTTACTGAACGGATACTCCTGTTTCGGCATTCTCACCAAACCCCCCTCGGAGAGTTTTGCCCAGAGCGCATCCAAATCGCTCGCCGCGTTTGGATTTCTGGACGGATCAAAGTTCACCATGAACGAGATCGCTGGTGTGAACTTAAAATACGGTCCACCATCGAGTGCCTGGAATGTGAGTCCGTCGAGTTCGAAGATACCGGTCAGGATCTTGCCTGCCATTCCCTGCATCGGGCCCTCCGACATACCCTCGGGGTACTTCTGCATCTGCTTGATGGACGAATTAGGGAATACCGATACGTAAAAATTGATAGCCTCTTCGCAGTTCATATCGAACCAGAGGCACGGTGTGATCTTTTGCATAGACAGACTGTATTCGGAATTTGATTAAGTTCTACTGAACCCGCTCGAACGCGAGCTTATTGCCGCGATCCACGTATGTCATCTCAAGCGTCTCCGGGGTGAGCTTGTCGACACTAAATGTGAGGACCGAGTCGTCTCCTTCTTTGATCTGCATATATGTAATACCGTCCATCAGCTCGAATTTTGATGCTTCCGGCTTCTGCTTCGTGAATGCAGTCCATGTCTGGCGCAATGACGGATCCCCGTCATATGAATCCACAACAGTGCCGTCTGCAAAGAATTCCCGCATAAAAAGCGGATCCTGGACGCTGCGCCACTTACCTATGATATTCGCACTCACCGCAGCCGCAGCGTCCTGCGAAGCTCCTGCGCCTTCTGCGGGATCGCCCCAATTGAACGGCGCGTCCGTCTGGCTCGGAACAGGATCGCATTCATACGTGGTCCCCCCGGTGATCAATCGCACATGTTCCCCCGCGCCGGTGAACGTGAAGGCGCCGGTTCCGTATGTTTGCGTATCCTTCTGGATCAACTCTGCTTCCCGAAACGATGCATTCGGACCCGGGATGATACGGATCGAAGACATATCAGATGACGGTGACATTCGGAACTCAACACCATCAGCGCAGGTATATGCGTATGAGCCGTTCGTGTCTGCTATTTGCTCGATGGGCGCCTTATCGTACTGCGTAAATAGAACGACCCCGATAAAGACGATGGCGATGACGGCTGCCGCCGCGTAGGTGTGCTTCATATACGGAAGTATGAGCTTCAAAGCCTGTATATGTCAAAGGCCCGGGTTTCCCCGGGCCTTTGACACTTTATGCGCGCTTTTTTGCGGCTCGAGCCTTGAGCATCGTTGCCTTAGTCGCAAGACGCTTAGCGGTCTTGCGCGACTTCGATTCACGAGGTGCGATCGGTGAAATTCTTCCCATGCGGCGATTGTACACTCCCGGCGGCGCTTGGTCGAATGCGCCGTCCTCTCACTTGGCGCGTTTTTTATGTGCCTTCTTTTTTGGTGCCGGCAGCGAATCCGATATATCTAAAAGAATCTGCGGGAGGTCTTCGAGCAACGAGAGCTGTCTCTCCTCCACAATGTAGTGCGGACGCGCACCCGGGTATGGATCCCCTTGTTCGCATTCCGACTCCAGGGCCGCGCTCGCCGGAAGGATCTTTACATACAACAGATCGTCGCACACGAGCGCCACGACCTTGCCCTTGGCATAGAGCGCGTATTCTCCGAACATCGCGCGCGCCGTGAACGTTCCATCGTCGCCGAGCTTCTCGAGTATGAATTCCATCGTTTCTATTTGGGTCGCCATATCCCCATCCTACACAAAAAACAAAAGCCCCGGGGATGCCCGGGGCTTTGGAGTTGTCGAAAGAACAATGCGCGGATCGCTACGCCGCTCGAGTACCTCGCGCGCGCGACCGCTTGTCCGCCGCAGTCTGACCGTATGACGTCATGGAGATCGTTGTGCCGAGCATCTGCCCGATCAGATCGGCGTAGCGCTCATCGCGCAGACCGACGGTCTGATAGATCGGTGTCGAACTCTGTACGAGCTTGGTGATCTCCGCTTGCGCAACGAGGTCTTCTTTTATGGGATTCACGGGAATGCGCGAGAACTTCTCGTGCTTCCCCTGATACGCGAATGCCATCTGTACCTCCGGCAGATCTTGAATGCGATCCAGGTGCGTGATCGCGAGCGAGTCCACGCCGCCGCATACGTCGAGTGCGTATTGCGCAAGCACCACATCGAACCAACCGTTGCGAAACACACCTTGCGGACCGATGTCATCGTTGTGACCGTCGGGCAGCAACTTCGTGAGCATCGCGTCTTCAGTCGGAAACGGACCTTCGCCATGGCGCGTGTGATACGCGCGAAGGACGCCGATCTTTTCCACCGAGTAGTCGTACTCTGCCTCGCGCAAGAGCGTGAGCGCGTTGTCGAAGGTGGTCGTCGACCAGGTGGTATACGGATGGAATCCGCGCCACTCGTCGAGTAGTACGCCCTGTGAGCCCTCGAACAACAAATTCCCGTTGCGCGCGATGCGCCACAGATGTTTGTCGTCGACGATGTCGATATGCGTACCGATCTCGTGGAGCATACTTGCCCACTTGGTCGGCGGCGCGTCCGCGTACCACGCTCCCGTGCGATTCGCTGCAGGTGTATTCTCCAACTCCTTGTACAATGGGTCGTCACCGAACTCACTCGCTACGTACTCGCGGATATTCGTGAGCTTGGCCGAGAGGCCTCGCTTGTCGGCGAGATCGCCGACACGGATAACAAGATCCGGACGCGCGATCGAGAGCGCCATCGTTTCGCCGATCCCCATTGCACAACTGCCATGACGACCGGTCCCGCGACGCGATTCGCGAACGCGATTCGCGTTCTTGCTGTAGGGTGCCACGATCAGTGCGTCACGATCGATCGAAAGACGCTTGAGCGGATCACGAACGCCGACCTGTTTGAGGAGTTCAGCTTCGTGAATGAGTTCGAACGGATCGACGAGCATGAATCGCGACAAGTGTGTCCGTATACCGGGCACGAATGTCGCGCTTCCGAACTGCCTGAACGTGTGATGACGGCCGTCGGGCAGCACCACATTGTGCGCAGCCTGCCCACCTCCGTTGAATCGGACGACCGACGCGTACCCGCCTCGGCGCCCGATGTAGTCCACCATGGTGCCTTTGCCGGCGTCACCGAACCCGAGGTCGGCGACGATGGTCGCGTGCTTCTTGATCATATTCCTGTCCTGGTTGTAAAAGACCAAAAGAAAAGGGAGCGCCGAAAATCGGCGCTCCCGCAATGTGCAATTAGTTCAGCAGCGTGTCAAGCAAACGCCGCTTCGTCTACTTCGTCGATCACGGCCTGAGCTGCGAACGGCGTAAGTGCGCGTTTGACGTCGGCGATGCCCTTGGGATCAACGGCGCGTTCATGCATGTCAGCGAGGACCTGCGTGAGCGTCTTCTTCCCGCTCTGGATCGCCATGACGCCGATCATTGCCTCAGTGGTCCACCTCGCGTCAGAGAGACGAATGATGTGACCGTCCGGAATGCACTTGCGCCATGCCCCGAGGATCACCTCGTCGGCATAGGCTTCGCGCCCTTCCGCGCTCGCCTGCACCATGCCGGCGGGCACATAGTCGAACTCGAACGCTGTCTGGTCGCTGCCGCCACGTGTGACGCCAGCCTTCATCACGCCTTCGAACGTCGTGACCGTCCCGTCAATGTCGAGTTCGACCTTGTACGGAATGTCACGCATTCGCTCTTCGTGATGATTGTAGTTCTGCACGAAGACACGATACTTGCCCGGCTTCGCCGTGCCCTTGGGCCAGCGGATATTCTCCACGGGCTCACGGGTGTACGGAGCATGCGCGTTGCGATCGACGTCGAGCTCGCCGCCGCACCTCGACTTCGGAGCACCATAGAAAATGTGCTCGCGATTCGGCGTGACGACATGCAGATCCAGATCGTCCTTGGTGTTCCAGATCAGCGTCGCGCGGATTGAGCAGTTCTCGAACCGGCCGCCGGCCTTCAAGAGGCGCTGACGAATTTCCGAATCGATGTCCGCCTGACGTTCCACCATGGGCTTGGCCGTGTAGTACAGGAAGGTACGAAACCCCTTCTGCAACTCAGCAAAGATTTCCGGTGTCGGAATGTTCTTCTTGATCTTGTCGCCGAAGAGCCGTTCGACTTCGTCCTTGTCGACGAACGGGTACGGCGCCTCGTCGCCGGAGATGTGGCAGTAGCCCTTCTTGCCCCGCTTGGTGATCGCATCGATCCTGGTCTTGCGAGCCAGGAAGTACGCCAGGTTCTGGTAGGACTCCTGACCGGTGCCGCCGCCGCCCTTCTCGAGCCACATGCGCGACAGATCGTCGTCCATGCGCTCGTCGGATTCGAACTGGCCGATCTGAAGCGGCGCCGTGTCGACGGTTGCGTCGCCGATCGCAGCAAACATGATCTGCGGATCGGTGACTGCGCCCGACATGAACAACGCGCCGAGGAACGGCATTGTCTGTTCGTAAACGATGCGAGCGTCGTTGCCACGCGACTCGGTCACGTCCAGGCCGAATACGATCGGCGTAACGTTCGGCATCATCGGAGTATCGAGACACTCGCGAGTGACGCCCTTCGGGTCGAGGTTCGGATGAACCCGGCCCACGCCGCTTTGCGTCATGCGATCGCTGTGCTCGAACGCGACACTGCTGTCACGAACGGAACGCAGCGCGACTTCGGCGTCACGGCTGGAACTGATCCTTGATGTCTTCACGTCTTTTCTCCTTCGGTTAAGCCATATTCAGATGGACGAATTGACGCTCCCAGAGACCGTCCTTCAGTCGTTCCTGAGCATCGTAGAGCTGGCGAGCATCATGCGGTCTGCCTTTGGGGCTTTTCCGCACCATGTTCACCAGGAACTGTCGTATCTTCGGCTCCACGCGATCGGGCATCTCGTTGGTAATAGGATTACCGCCGATGAGCCAGATAAGCGACTTGCCGAGACTGTAGATATCGGTCCAGGGACCGATCGATCCGCCGCCCGCGATCTCCGGGGCTTCGAATTCTCCGCCGAGCGGTGTGAACCGCTGACCAGTGATCGCCGGCTTGAAGACAGCATGTCCCCAGCCGGTGAGTAGTGCGTTGTGGTTGTACGGACGGATACGGATTCGCTCCGGATCGATCCGGCCATGCACGATACCGAGCGAGTGGTAATACCACATGAGCCCGAGCATACGATCCATGACCCATACGACATGACGCTGGTCGAGTCCGTCGCGATGCAGTTTGTTGGCGCGAACTTCGTCGAGCGTGTAGCCCGAGGCATATCGCGTTACCAAACCGATCCGGTCGCCCGATGAAAATCGGCCGAGCATGAATGGTACATTCTTCCAGTAGCCGACGTCGACGCGATGTAGTTGGTCGAGCATGCCGATCTCGTTGAGGACGTACGGATTCGTTTCCGGCGTGTTTGCCACGCGGATAACGACGCCCGCACTTCCCCGGTCGATCTTCATACGTCCCTTGTAGAGAGCCGAATGCTCTCCGACATGGAACTTTTCACCGACCCAATACTGCGTACCGTCCACGACGATCGTCCTTCCGTTGCCGGGGGGAACGAATGGCGTGTAATCTTCGGGCGCGTACCAGCCTTTGCTCGAACGTTCGATCGCCGTAGCGTAGAGCGCGTCGAGTTTCGGTTTGGCGAGCGCAACTGCTTCCTTATCGTCGAGCGACGTGTACCGATCCGCATCGAGAAGCGCATTGAATGCATCCATTTCTGTCTGCAAATGCTTTTCCATGAGACGGGGCGGGAGCACGACCGCAAGTTCGTCGAACACATCCTCGGGCCGGATGGCCTGCATGATGCGGTCGTAGATCGGTTGCAGATCTGCGTCCATTGTTCAATCCCTCTTGAAGAGTTTGAGGCGACACCGAGTGATCGATGCCGCCTCGTAATGTTTCCCGACCGATCTCGGTTACGAAGCCCGCATGGAGCGACGATCGGAATCGGAACGAGTGCGCTTGCCCATGCCGAGCTGATCCCACGGAATGGAATTGCCGAGCATTGCGAGCGCGACGAAGAACTGCTGCTCTTCGGCGCCGGCGGCGATGTCCTTGATCTTCAGCACGCTCATCACGTACTTGATCAGGTTCGTCTCCATGCGCGGATAGGTTGCAGCGACGTCGACGCCGAGCATGCGCAGCATCTGATCGCGATTGGTGGCGCCGATATAGCCGGGCAATGCCGGATTCTCGAGCGCCTTCACGATCTGACCGGCCTCGTACGCGAGCGCACTTGCGATCGGCATTCGGGTTCCCGCGAACACCTTGTTGATGGTGTCGTTGAAACCGTCGGCCGCGTCGCGCAGGACACCGGTGTCGGGCACCTGCATCATGAACGCTTGCGGAACGGCGCCAATGCCGCCTGACATGATCGCCATCATATTCTGCATCATCAGTCCGGGATTGTTGGACTGTGCCTGCCACGAGTCGACCCAGCCCTTGAGCGTACCCTGGAAGGATACGATCGCCGGCCACAGATCGCCGTCGATGCGACGGAACAGTTCGTTCTTCCGCGCTTCGGTGACGTAGGTGCCGTCGAGGCCTTCGATGTCGATCGCCTCGAACACGTCGGCGTATTCCCTCTTGCGAAGCTGCTTGCGCAGCTTGAAGAAGTCGGCGCCGACCATTTCGGCGTTATCGTCGGCGAACCGTTCGATGCGTTCGACGAGAAGCGCCGGCACATCGTACAGGCCGGCGCGATGCGCCATCGTTGCACGGATCGCAGAGGTCACGGTGGTCTGGCTGACCTTGAGCGCGCCGCCCGCGCGAAGTGACGTGAGCCACGATTGCTCATTCGGAACTTCGGGCAGAATATCGGCGGCTCCGTACGCGACCGGAGTGGCCGGAACAGGCGCTGCGCGCAGCTTGCTGAGGGCCAGGTTCATGACGCCGAGCGGCACGCCCTGGAACACGCTCTTGATCGCGGCATCCGGCGTCAGATTGACGTCCTTCAGCAGCACGATCGCCTGTTCGCCGGGTTCGCCGACGAGCGACTTGAGCGCTTCGTTCACCTCCTCGATCGGCTTCGAAATGATCGAAACGAACGGATTGATGTAATCCATCCATGCCTGCGACGGAGTCGCGACAGGAGCGTCGGTATTAGTGGTCATCGATAGTCCTCCTTGGTTGCAGTTGGATTCGAAAGCTATTCCTAGCACTGTAAAAGAGCAGTGCTAGCAAAGTAGCGATCCGGCGAAACTTTCACACGGATGGGAGAGGGTGTCAATAATTGCACTATGTATGTCAGAGAACAAAAGATCGCCTCTCTATTCCCACCCTATTCCTGTTCTTACATAGTGTCAATACGACACTATCTTATCTGTTGATAAGTGTATATTTGACAATAACTTAGCCTTCTGTACAGTGGTTGCATATGGCATCGAACTCGTCGATCCCCAAGTCAGAACACCTGCATTTTGCCGTACTCGCCACCGACGTCGTGCTCTTTACGGTGCGTGAGAACGAACTATTGATGCGTCTCGTTTCAGTGCATCGACCCCCCTACTTCTCTGACAGTCGCGGATTTCCGGGCGGTCTGATTGATCCGAAAGAAACCGCAGAAGAAGCGGCGCGGCGTCATTTGGCGACAAAGGCATGTGTGGATCCGGACAAGGTATACATGGAACAACTCTACACCTTCAGCTCGATCGATCGGGATCCGCGCGGACGAGTCGTCGCGGTCGGCTACATCGCCTATGTACCGTGGAG
>JAGOTU010000031.1 GCA_018061585.1 Minisyncoccota bacterium
GGTTTTCTCGAATGTTTCCAGGTCGATCTTTCCCTTCACGAGGTCGTAGTAGACCGGGGTCATACCCGCGAGCGTCACATTATGCGGATATGAATAGTAGTACGGTCGCGGGAGCGCCACGCGTCCTCCCGGCACGCTTATCGCTCGCAACACGAGATCGAGCGCTTCGGATGCACCGTTGGTTATCACGATCTCCTCCGGAATGGCACTCGGATATTCCTTTGCGATAGCAGCACGCAGATTTTCTTCTCCCTGTACCAGACCGTATTTAAAACCACGGAAGCTCTCCATAACAGAGAATGCCGACGGCGGGGGCGGGAGATCAGGCTGTCCTGAACCGAACGAGATCAGATCACCTCCGGCGGCACCCTTTCCGATGAAGAATGCGGGGCCTGCTATTTCCGGAGTATCCATATTTTCCGAGTGTAACATTTGCTCTTGCATGTGGCGCCCGTCGACCCTCGTGGAAGGTTTAACCTTCCGCTTTAGCGTTCGTCTTCTATGCGGGGGCGGACGAGCGAAATAAAGTGATCGTTGCGTTCGTATTCGTTCACATACGAGCTGAACGACGCGAAGGCCGGTGAGAACAGGACAGCATCACCGAACTGGGCCGCATCGAACGCCGAATCAACGGCGGTCTCGAGTGTCTGAAACACCATCGGATCACCGAGTAGCGGTTTCAGTCGATCCGTCCCGCTTCCTGCGAGCAGCAGTACTGCTTTGCATGTTTTCTGTATCTCGTCGGTCAATACATCGAGCGCCAGATTTTTGTCGGCGCCACCTGCAATGAGCACGATGTCTCGTCGCCCTTGATCCAACGCCTTGAGCGCGGCTATTGTCGCCTCCGGAGTCGTTGCATTGTTGTCGTTGAACACACGCACACCATTCGCGAGCCCCAGATACTGCAGACGCCCTTCGACGCCGTCGAAGGATTCGATGCCCGCTCTGATCTCCTCAATATTGAGACCGAGACGCAACAGTACGGCCGCAGCGAACGATCCGTTGATGCGATTATGTTGTCCGAGAATTCGTAATTCCCAATCAGGCGCGAGCTCTCCGGGAACAGTCGGTTCATTCACCGGGTGTGCGGCGCGCACGCGCTCGATAATATCCGTCCCAATAAAAAGTGCGTCTCCGGGCTTTTGATGTGTAAAAATATTTGCCTTGTCCGCGAAGTACGCACCCGTGTCGGGGTAGTAGTTCTGGTGATCCGGCATCAAATTGGTAAACACCGCAATATTCGGACTGATCTGCAGGTCACCAAACCCTTGTAGCTGCCACGAATCGAGTTCGAGAACGGCAACGTCCCCCTGTAGCATCTCGGGCAACATCGCGAGCGTCGAAAGCCCGCGCACATTCCCGCCTAAAACTGTTCGCCTATTCGCGCGAATTAGAGAATGGTAGATCATGTGCGACACGGTTGATTTGCCGCGGGTACCGGTAACACCCACTATAGTCGCCCCCATAGCGGATGCGAATTGCGCGAATAGCGCTGTCGACATCGCGACCTGCACACCCGCTTCACGCGCAGCGTGTATATACGGCGAATCTAGTTTTACACCCGCTGCTTTGATCACGAGATCTGCACCGGTGAAATCAGATTCGATATGTCCGCCGAGGTGATACGTTATATTCGGATACGTTTTCAGCTGTGCAATGGATGCGGCGAGTTTTGTATCGTCTTTCAAGTCGGTCACGGTGACGATCGCCCCGCAGTCAGAAAGGAACGCGGCATCTCCGACGCCACGCCCTAGCAACCCCAATCCCATAACCGTCACCTTTTTACCCTTGAAATAGGCCCTCCAATCAGCATGTGCCTCCATGGCGCTACTCTATCACTGCTCAGCTATTTTTCTTGCAACTCTCTGAGCGCGACAATATATGCGGCTGTGCGGAGCGAGACGTTCTTTTCGGCCGCGACATCAATGACCTCGCCTACGGCTTTTCGCATCAAGTCCGATAGCTTCGAAAAAACTTCTTCCTTGGTCCACGTCTCGCTATGAATATTCTGGTACCACTCAAAATACGATACTGCGACACCGCCGGAGTTCGCAAGAATATCAGGAATGACCGCAACGTTCTTACCGAGCAAGATCTCGTCCGCCTCTGTTGTAGTGGGACCATTCGCCATCTCCAAAATAATGTGCGCACCGACACTCGCCGCGTTCTCACCCGTGATCGAATTCTCAAGTGCCGCCGGGATCAGTATGTCGACGGGGAGCGCCACAATGTCATCCGGTGCAAAATATTTCGCCTCACTCGAATCCGCGGATCCATCGAGTGTTCCGTGCGATTCTTTGAATGTTCGGATGTCTCCGATGTCGCGGAGGCCTCCTTTTACGTACACACCACTCTTTGAGTCGGTCAGAGCCTCGATCTTAAATCCGTTGTCTTGCATGTAGCCCGCCAAATATCCGCCCACGTTCCCCATCCCCTGGATCGCCGCGGATTTATTTTTCTTCTGGCCGGTTTTCGAAAGGTATTCATCGAGTGCATAGAATCCGCCAAGACCCGTCGCTTCGGTGCGACCGAGCGAGCCCCCGTGTTCGATAGCTTTGCCGGTGATAACGGCAGGAGTGTCCACTCCGACTATCTGCGCATACTCATGTCGTATCCAGCTCATTATAGTGGAGTTCGTATTCACGTCCGGGGCAGGTACGTCTTTGTGCGGACCGATATGTGGCGCGATCTCCCGAGTGAACGAACGAGTCAGCCGTTCGAGTTCCGGCGCGGAGAGCTTTTTCGGATCGACACGAATACCGCCTTTACCGCCACCGAATGGCACACCAATGACCGCATTCTTCATGGTCATCCAGAATGCGAGCGCTTTGACCTCGTCCATGTCCACGTTCGGGTGGTATCGCAATCCTCCTTTGTACGGTCCGCGGATATTGTTGTGCTGCACACGATATCCCTGGAACGTCTCGGTTCGCCCGTCATCCATTTCGATCACCATCGATACTTCGATGACATTGTCCGGGGTCTGCAGACGCTGGAGTAACTCGGGTGAAATATCTACGTGTGCCGCCGCCGTTTCCAGCTGTTTTTGTGCACGTTCCCACGGATTGTTCTGCATAGTCGTCGCATTGTATACCCAGTGAGATAAAAGTCTCTGAATTTTGCACAAATTCTTGATCTGTTTTCTCACGGGGATACCCATTTTTTGACGCCTCAATGAAGTTCTCCTGCGGTGCCTTCATAAGAAAAATTGACATCCCGGCGTATCGTTTCGTAAGACTCAGGACACGCAATGTGCGACACAGCCGGCACTGAGTAAGTAAGCCATTTTTGTGGCAGAAGTGCTGAGATGCGGTTTATCCACAGTAATTCTCAGAGTCTTGCAAAGCACTTGGGTACAGAATGAGAGTCGCGACCAACAGATGTATCCCGTTTTTCTCTCCGGGATTCATTTTGACTCGAGAGATAGGTCTCACCGGGAAAGGTTCCCTACCCGGTGTTTTAACGACCCCCTCTTGAGTCCTAACGTGGGTAGCGTGCGCTCTCTTCAAATGAAGATTTGAGAGAGATTACCAAATCGTAGCGGCTGAATGTATGACAAATATATCAATTACGAAGCGAGACGGGCAAAAAGAACTCTTTAACGCAGACAAGATCAACCGATCCATCGAACGAGCGGCCGAAGGCCTCTCTGACCCGATATCGATGGTAACGCAGATCGCCACCGAGACACGACTGACCCTCTACGATGGGATCACGACCGACGAGATGGACTTGGCCACGATCAATGCGGCAGTTCAGAACATCAAAGAGGACATTGAATACGACAAAGTTGCCGTACGACTCCTCCTCAAGACCGTATACCGCCGCGTTGTCGGTGAATACAACGACGACAAACAGGAACTCGCCGAAAAGCACGCTACGCAGTTCCCTGTCCACATTCAGAAATACGTCACTGCCGGACTCCTCGAAGAGAGAATGATCTCGAAGTTCAACCTCGACACCCTTGGTGCCGCGCTCAAGATCGAACGCGACGAGCTCCTCAACTATGCAGGCCTTTCGTCGCTCCTCGACCGATACTCTATGCGCGACGAGAACCAGAAGCGCATCGAAACACCGCAGTATTTCTGGATGCGCGTCGCAATGGGCCTTTCATACAACGAAAAGAATCCTACGGCCGCCGCGATCAGGTTCTACGAAAAAATGTCACAACTCCTCTATGTGGCGGGTGGCTCGACGAACTTGGGTGCCGGCACAAATCGCCCGGCACTTTCGAACTGCTTCCTCTTGGAAATGCACGACGACATGGATCACATCGCAAAGTCGGTCGCCGACGTGTTGAAGATCTCCAAGGCATCCGGCGGTATCGGCGTATCGATCACGAAACTCCGCGCGACCGGCTCTCCGCTTAAGTCATCGAACACCGTGTCATCAGGTCCGACACCGTTCGCGAAGATCATGGATACTGCGATCCGCGCAGTACAGCGCGGCGGCAAAAAGCTCGGCGCACTCTGCTTCTATATGGAGAACTGGCATTACGACTTCCCGGAGTTCATCGACTGGAAGCACAATGCAGGCGACGATTACCTCCGTATGCGAACTGCGAACACTGCGGTATTCATCTCCGACGAATTTATGAAGCGCGTAGAGCGCGGGGACGACTGGTACATGTTCGACCCGAAGGAGACCCCGGATCTCAACGAGCTCTACGGCGAGGCGTTCTCCAAACGCTACGCGGAATACGTAGAGATGGCAAAGGCCGGTCAGATGCGCATGTTCAAGAAAGTGCCCGCTTCCGAGCAGTTCCACCACATATTGACCGCGCTGCAGTCCACGTCGCACCCATGGCTGACTTGGAAGGACCCGATCAATCTCCGCGCACTCAACAACAACACCGGTACGATCCACATGTCGAATCTCTGCACAGAGATCACGCTCCCACAGGATCGCAACAACATTGCCGTCTGTAACCTCGCGTCGCTCAATATCGCGGGACACATCGAAGGCAAGCAGATCAACTGGGTAAAGCTCGAAGACACTGTCCGCACCGCCATCCGTCACCTCGACAACCTCATCGATATCAACACGCTCCCGATCGAAGAGGCTGCACGATCCGACAACAACAACCGTGCTGTCGGCCTTGGTGTGATGGGATTCTCGGATGCGCTCGAACAACTCTCGATGAGCTACGAGAGCCCGCATGCATGGGACTTCGCTGATCGCATATTCGAATTCATCAGCTACATGGCGATCGACGAAAGCGCGACCCTCGCCGCAGAGCGTGGCAGCTACGCGAACTTCGCCGGCTCCGGCTGGTCACACGGCATGGTGCCGGTTGATTCCATCGAGCGCATGGAAAAGGACCGTGGCATGACCATCGACCTCCCGAAGATCACCAAGCAGAAGCGTCTCGACTGGGACAAGCTTCGGGCACGAGTGAAGAAAGGCATGCGCAACGCAACCTTGATGGCTGTTGCGCCGAATGCGAACATCGGTCTTGTTGCCGGCACCACACCAGGCATCGACCCGCGCTTTGCCCAGGTATTCGCACGCAACAAAATTTCCGGCAAGTACCTCGACCTCAACCACAATCTCGTTAAAGACCTCAAGAACATGGGTCTGTGGGACGACATGAAAGAAAAGATCATCGAAGCACAGGGAGACATCTCGAATATCGACGGACTTCCTCAGTACTTTAAGGAGATCTACAAGACCGCGTTCACTACGAATCCGTACGCATACATCGAAGTCGCCGCGCGTGCGCAGAAGTGGGTAGACCAGGCGCTCTCCCGCAACATGTATCTGGATAGCCGCGACATGGTGGATATGAAGCAGATCTACATGACCGCGTGGAAGAAGGGCTTGAAGACCACGTACTACCTCCACATGAAGCCTCGCCACACCGCTGAACAGTCGACGACCAATGTGAACAAGTCAGAAATGACCGGTAAGCGCGGGTTCGGTTCGATCAAGATGGCCGCAGCAGGTATTCCGGCAGACGCTACTCCCTCCCCGATCGAATTCGCTCCGACCCCGGCTATGCCGATCACCGTTGAGACCGATCAGACACCGGTGCACGTTCCCGCTCATCCTACCCGTGGCTTTGCAGCCGTGAGTGCTGTAGCAGCTCCTGCGCAGGATACTGTCGCAAAGACCGAGGTTATCGCGCACGCAGCGCCTGTGGTAGCTGCTGCAGCCTCTGTACAGTCGATCGACTCGCTCGCCGGAGCTCCTGTGATCACCGCATCTGCTCCCGCGATCTCGCCTTCAACTCCCATGGGATTCTCGGCACTCCGGACAGTAGAGGCAGGTAATGCACCGGCAGCTGCTGCCCCGATTACCCCTGCCGCTCCCGCAGCATCCGCACCTACCCCCGTAACATCATCGAAGATCTACGATATGCCGGACGACGGTGCTGATAGCCCGAACGTTTGCATTGCATGTCAGTAAAATAACGAGCGGTAGCGACTATATTTTACGACCCGCCCAAATTTCCCGCATCCGTCAAGTGTTAAGGAATCCATGTTCTGTTACAGTGTCGAGGCTCCCATCCGACCCCAAAGTGGAAATTTAGGAGGGTGTAAGAGCTTCTAAACTCGTGTTACTCGTTAAGAATCTCTAACATGCTCTTAGGAAAAGCTTCTCCGGAAGATTACAACTTACACCCGTCCCGTTACCCGTGGGCATACGACCTTTACAATCAGGCCGTACGCAACACGTGGTTCCCCCACGAGATCGCTCTCAAGGAAGATCTTGATGACTGGGCCAAGATGACCGACGACGAGCGCCACGCAGTGGAGTTCCTCGTATCGTTCTTTAACCCGGCAGAGCTCGTTGTGAATCGCTCACTCGCGCTCGGTGTGTATCCCTACCTTAAATCAGCAGAATGCCATCTGTACCTCGCAAAACAGATGTGGGAAGAAGCAAATCACTGCGTGGCATTCGAGTATGTGCTCCAGACATTCCCGCTTGATCGCGAGAAAGTATTCAATCTGCACACACAGGTACCGTCGATGACCGCAAAGGAGGCGTTCATCAACAAGTACATGCTTCGCATGACCGAAGAAAAAATGGATGTGTCGACGATCGACGGCAAGCGCGACTTCGTCAGAAACCTTGTCGCGACGAACGTCGTGATGGAAGGCATCTGGTTCTACTCGGGCTTTATGGTCGCCCTCTCGTTCCGTCAGCGCAACCAGCTGCGCAACTTGGGATCGATGATCAACTGGGTGCTGCGTGATGAATCGCTCCACCTCAAGTTCGGCATCAACCTCATTCACGGCATCTTGGAGGAGAATCCGGAGCTCGTAACGGCTGAGTTCGCCGAAGAGATCCGACAGATCGTGATCGAAGGAGTCGATCTGGAGACCCGCTTCAATGCAGACCTCTTCCCGCGAGGCATCCTCGGACTCAACGCCGACTATGTGAATCAATATGTGCAATACGTGGCAGATCGTCGCCTCGTTGAGCTCGGTATGGATAAGCACTACAACGCATCGAACCCGGCCAAGTGGATGTCTACCGCGACCGACGTATTCGAGCTCGTGAACTTCTTTGAATCACAGAACACGAACTACGAAGTGAACTCCGGTGACAGCGAAAAGAAGAAGGCTGTTTAGAAATGGACAGGGTAGCCCCGGACAGATTTAGGCTGTGCGTAGTGACGTTATAGCGGCAGCACCCAATCGTGCTACCGTTTGTTGATGGGCGACAATACTTTTCTGATGGTCTTTGTCATCGGTTTCGCAATTTTTTGTGTAGGACTTTACGTTGTACTGCGTTCATTTGACAAGCGATACCGATCCCAAGTAGACGTGTTTCGCCTCGCGTATGCGCGATATAGCGTCCCAGTGACCCTTGCAGTGATGATTGCGATCGGGGTATATCAATCAAGAATGGGATTGTCTTGCGGTGAGGGTGGAAATGACACGGGAGGATGGTCGTGTGATCTGTTCTGGGTTTTGATCCCCTTCCTCTTCATTTCTATAGCTTTGAGTTGGCAATGGATTGTTTATAGCAAACACAAATACAGGGGAGTATTGGAACGCGCAACCGCGGACACGAATACCCTGCCAAGGTGGTGGACCGGTTATTCTCGACTAGAAATAGTCGGACTAGTCATAATTCTCTTGGTGGCACTACTCGCGTACGTGACACGGTAAGACGTTGTCGCACCACTTGAGTGTCACGTGTCCAGGGTAACCCTAGACACGTGACGGTGCGGATACGTAAGCCAATCATTTATCTCCGTATTGAAATCTGATGTCGAAGAAAAGTAATCCGGAAACGGTTCTCGATCAATAATTATCCCTTCCTCCCTTTTATTTCCGAGATAGTCGGAGTAGCTCGAGTATCGGTACTGCTCCAAAAAGGCTCGGACGCCTTTTAAATCTGCAATTCCCTTGTCTCGCCATTTGGATTCAATTAATTTAACCGGATTCAAGTGAATGTAGGAATAAAGATATTTCAGATATTCGTCTGTGTCCGCATGATCTGCTTTATACGTTCCTTGGAATAGCGAACCAACACGATCATTCAGCTTGTTGAAGTAGGAAGCGTACGCGGTTGTCAATTTTTCCATGAACATACTGATACCGCCTTCCCGTACTTCGTGCACGAGTAGATGAAAATGGTTGGGCATCAGTACATACGCCCCGATAGCAACAAGCGGTGTACCTCGATTAATTTCACTAAGGGGAATTCCTTTTACTCTATCGAATTTAAGAGGCGCTGTTCCATTTGCGAGAAATAGCAATTTTAGAAAACGCTCATGATCTCTTTTTGTAACAAAGATTTTCCGTTTCTCAACCCCTCGATTGTACAGATGGTATGACTCCCCCGGAGAAATAACGATGCGCCGCTGCATATTTTTAAAATAGCGCCCTTCGCCCACTCTGTCTAGGGT
>JAGOTU010000032.1 GCA_018061585.1 Minisyncoccota bacterium
ATATCGGGCTGTACGCCGTAGGAATTCAACTGACGGATGGCATTCTGCGTGGGCTTGGTCTTCATTTCGCCGATCGTGCCCGGGACAGGCATATACGACACCATCGCGAACAATACATCGCCAAAATGTCGCAGGTGCATGACGCGGGCCGCGTCAATAAAGAGCGCGTTCTGAAAGTCGCCTATAGTACCGCCGATCTCGACGACGGTGATATCGGATTTTGCGAGCTCTGCTGCTCGCTCGAATCGCTGGATGATCTCGTCGCGCACGTGCGGGACCGCTTCGACGCATTTGCCGCCGTAGCCTAAGTTGCGCTCGCGCTCAATAACATCCTTATAGATCATGCCCGAGGTCATGTAGTCCTCCGGCCCGAGGTCGCGTCCCAAAAAGCGCTCGTAGTTGCCCATGTCCTGATCGGTCTCGAGCCCGGAATTCAATACGAACACTTCGCCGTGTTCGGTCGGGTTCATAGTTCCGGCATCTACATTGAGATACGGATCTATTTTTACGAGATTCACTGAAAGTCCGCGGGCGGATAGAATTTTTCCTATTGAAGCTGTCGTGATCCCCTTTCCGACTCCGGACATCACACCACCCACAACGAAAATATACTTATGCCCTGCGTGCGCACGCTGCATGTCCCGCAGTCTAACACAGGGTTTAGGAGCGCCTTGTATCTAAAGCGTGGGGAAAGCAACAAACAGAGGCTATCGGAATCGGAGGCAATTCTAGGCATGGGGAGAGCGGGTCCCGACCCGTACATGAAGTACGGCGAGGGACCCGCTCGGGGCCCCATAACGACGAAGTGTGCCGATTCCGACAGCCGTTTTACATTCTTAAGTAGCGACGGACCGCTAGGAAGCTAGACAGCGCGCCTATTCCAATTCCTGTACCCATAAGCGTCAGCAGCATCACCGGGAACGCCTCACGGTAGTATGTAAAAACGTTAAATGACCCCAGGAACTTCTCGGAGCCCGGTCCGAGCCAGATCGTGACGGGATACAAGACCAAGAGCACAATGACCGCAGAGACGATGCCGTAGAGGATACCGGAGACCATGAACGGGCCGCGCACATACCAGTGGCCTGCTCCGACGAGATTCATGACCCCGATCTCGTCGCGCGCTGTGTATATGGCCAGACGGATCGTATTGAATGCGATCAGGACCGATGAGACGGCAAGAATGATCGTGATCGCGATACCGAGCTTCTGCGACGTCTCGATGATGTTGGTCAAACGATCGATCGCCGCTTTGTTCTGGAAAAAGTTCACCTTATCGATGAATGCGGACGATCCCGTCTGCCCCGCCGCTTGATCGGAGAGGTATTTGGAGATGGCTTCGTACTGCGAGGTCTCTTTGGCGCGGATCTCGAGCGACGCCCCGAGCGGATTTTCACCAAGCTCCTCAAGTGCCTGTAGGGTCAGTTGGTCGTTCTTGTGTCGCTCGGTGAACTCTGCGAGCGCATCTTCGCGACTCACGTATTTAACGGATGCGACCTCGGGCAGCGCTTTGAGTGAATTCTGGATCGTTGTTATCTGGTCGAGCGAGGCGTTCGGCGTAAAGTACACGGTCACATCGACTTTGTTGGTTAGTTGCGCGAGCGTGGCGTTCAGCGCTGCCGCAGACATCATGAGACCGGCCACCACAAAGAGCGTGATGGTCATGATCAAAATGGCGGCGAGCGAAATGAATCCGTTGCGAACAAAGCCGGCAATGCCGTACCTCGTCACTCGCTTGGTGCTGAGCCAGAAAGACATACGGATTTTACTTAGGAGCGAAGCGAACTAGTAATAACATTACCCTCCCATCCTCCTAAATTTTCAAAGCAGGCGCTCAGTTTCTTCGCGACGAATCGTTCGTTCATGTTATCCATATTATCATTGTTCATTTTTGGAAAATTTGGGCGGATAGGCGGGTCTTGTGAAATATAGTCGCTGCGCTCGTTATTTCACAAGACGTACTTACCCTGCTTGTCGTCACGAACCACTCGTCCCTGATCCATGGTGACCACGCGACGGCCGACGGAATCCACGATCGATTTGTTGTGTGTGGTCAGGAGCACTGTCGTGCCGAGATCGTTGATCTTTTTCAGGATCTCCACAACGTCGTGCGCGTTGATCGGGTCAAGATTTCCGGTCGGTTCGTCTGCAATGAGGACATCGGGTTGATTCACGATCGCGCGGGCAATAGCGATTCGCTGCTGCTCGCCGCCGGAAAGCTCATGCGGGAATGCCCAGATCTTATCGCCGAGACCGACAAGGTCGAGCACATGCGGCACATCCGCCTGAATGTCTTCGTCGCTCTTGCCGGCCACTTCGAGCGCGAACGCGATGTTCTCGTAGACGTTCTTTGTGGGCAAAAGTCGGAAATCCTGAAAGATGGTCCCGATATTGCGGCGCATACGGAGCAATTCCTTGTCAGAGAGTTCAACGATCGGTTTGGAACCGAAATACACTGAACCCTCGGTGGGAAAGACTTCCGCGAACAGCATCTTGAGGAGCGTAGTCTTGCCTGCGCCTGAGTGACCGACAATGGATACGAATTCACCCGGCTCGATACCAAGCGTAACGTCTGCGACTGCCGGCGGTGTGCCGGTGGCGTATATTTTGGTCACTTTGTCGAAATAGATCATGAGTTTGAGCATTACCGTAAAGCGTCCTCCCGAGGGACCGATGCTTGCGTACTGACCTGATCGGCGGAGTGCCGAACGTCGAATCATTATACCCGAGTGATAGAACCCTCCAAACGGAGGCTGTGATACTGGGGGTTTGTGTTATTCGGAAAGCTTCTTCTCTTCATCAATGAATGACTGGATATCGCCCCCGAGAACAGCGTCCACGTCCCGCCGTTCATGATCGGTACGGTGGTCTTTGACCAACTGGTACGGATGGAGGACGTAGGAGCGGATCTGGCTTCCCCACTCGATCTTCGTAGTCGCTGCGACCGAGAGTCCGCGCGCCTCCGCCAACTGCTCCTGCTCGCGGAGCTTGAAGAGCTTGCCGCGCAGGAGCGATATCGCCCGTTCGCGATTCTGCGCTTGCGAGCGCTCGCTTGTCACGTGTACGGCGAACCCCGTCGGTATGTGGGTCATGCGTACCGCTGTATCGCGCTTGTTCACATTCTGCCCGCCCGGCCCACCCGAGCGCGCAATAGAGATATCGAGTTCGCTGTCGGGGATCTTAATTTCGTCATTCTCCGGCAGCTTGGGAAGTACTTCGACGAGAGAGAACGATGTTTGTCGTTTGCCGGCAGAATTGAACGGCGACATGCGAACGAGCCGATGCACCCCGGCTTCATGTTTGAGGGTGCCGTATGCCCCTGCGCCGCTTACCTCGAACGAGATGCTGCGATAGCCTCCCATTGAGTTTTCGTTCGATGACAGTGCGATCATGGTCCATCCTTTCGAGATAACGTACTTGCCATACATTTCGTACAGAATACGGGAGAAGTCCTCGGCGTCATCACCGCCCGCTCCGGAAACAATAGTGACAAGTGCATCGCTTTTGTCATACGCACCCTTGCCTTCGAGCTTTGCTTTGAGCTGTTGATATTCCTTGAGTGTTTCCTGAGCACTATCCTTGTCGCTCCAAAAATCCGCCGCTCCCATCAGCGATTCGATCTCTTCGATACGGGCCTGGATAGATGCTTTATCTGACATCGGGGTCATCAATACGTTTCATTTTGGAGCCGCCTCCCGGATTTGAACCGGGGGCCTACGCATTACGAATGCGTTGCTCTACCAGCTGAGCTAAGGCGGCTTGTGAACACAGTTTGAAAATATAACACGGGTTCCGTTAATTTCAGATAGTGTACGGTAGGGTGCGATTTTTGCGTTTTTTAAAGTTACTTAGATGTATCCGCCCTTCTTTAGTCCGATTGGACTGCCCTCTATTTTTCCTGCCATTTCCTTTATTCAAAGCCGAGTATGTGGGCGTAAGGGCATCACAATTTGGGCATATTAGACGCAGATTATTCTCTGCATTATTGCGCCAGTCTCCGTCGATGTGATCCGCGACCAAAGGAACAATGCCTGATTTATGATTCATTTCCGACCAACCACAGAGACAGCACTTGTTTCCATACTTTATTCGCAAGTACTTTTTTACATACGTCGCAACTGTTCCTATACTTTGTAAGCCACTCGCCTCACCAGCATTCCATTTGCGAATATATTCACGATACTGATATTCCTGCTGGCAGATATTGCTGCAATATTTGTAATACGAACGATACGGCTCCTTGCCGCAAACGACACACGGTGTTCGATCTTTCTTCGGATTAGCCACCTCAGAATTATACCAGTACAGAACCGCGAACAGGTCTGCAGTTGAACAACTGTAACTATTTTTTGAGCCGACGACCGGGATTGAACCGGTGACCTCGTCCTTCGCTTACACCTCCGTTTCTTTGCACGGATATCGAAGGGCTAGACTGTATCTTCTCGCGCTTGGCGAGCCCTTGTCAGTCGTTCGGGCGTTTAAGAAAACGCCACGGTCTTGCCCGCGTATGCCGGGTATTAACCGTTATTCGGGATTCACACACGAGTCGCCTCATGTGTGGGCGGGGGTTTGCGGCCCACCAAGGACGTGCTCTACCAACTGAGCTACGTCGGCAAATGCTATCGATACATATCGATTGCAGGGCGATAATATCACGCAATAACGTACTCGCGAAGCGACTCGATGGCCCCCGCAAGAGACTCTTCGGTAAGCATCTCCGGCGTGATCAACAGCCCATTGAATAATTTCTGTTCCAATTCAAGGACCAACGATACGCGCTGTCTGTACAAGTCGCTTCCGTAGTCGGACTCTGCTTCCGTGCGCGATTCGTACCTTCGGCGCCCCTCTTCGAGCCGTTCAAATATCGACGTTATTCCGTAGGGTGCCACCCGCTGATCCGCATATTCACAAATTTTGAGCTCTAGATTATCCGACAGGTAGATCGATTCGATGCGTCCGAATCCCATTGATCCTATGAGCTCGATCACCTCCTGCCCCATTCCCATTTCTTTTGCGATCGCGTCAGTCGCCTCGTGCTCGTCGCGGCCGTAGGTAGCTGCATAATCCTTTTTTACGAGTTCCCAATAGGAAAGATCGTGATCACCATAGAATTCCGGCGGGAATTGTGAGAAGTCGCTCTTCATAATATTCCCCATGTCGTGCAGGAGCGCGGCCTTCGTTACAAGGTCAGCATCTGCCCGGAGCGCATGCGCGAGCTCGCGCGCGACCGCTGCCACCCGTAGCTGATGGAGTCGCAGATTCGGCATGATGCGGTACTGCTCATATACCTCCCAAATCGTCATGTCCGGCATCATAGCACTCCCCCGATATGGCGACACACCTGTGTGCGATACGTATTCTGTCATGCATAGTCAACACCTTCTGCCTTTCTTTATCCTGTTTGGCACGGGGTATACTAGTGCCATGCATGAACTCTTTCGCGTAGCTGCTCAAAGCTGCAGCCGTGCCATGGGCGCTCCGTGGGCATTCGCACTCGCGTGCGGCTTAACTGCTCTCTGGGCAATGTCCGGCCCCTATTTTAATTACTCGGATACCTGGCAGCTCGTTATCAATACAGCCACGACCGTACTTACATTCCTCGCGGTCTTTTTGATCCAGAACACACAAAATCGTGACGCGCATGCGATCCATCTGAAACTCGACGAGCTCATCAAAGCCCAAAAGGAAGCGCGCGATCAGTTGATCGACGTAGAAGACCTTTCGGATGATCAGCTGGAGTTGCTCCAGAGAGAATTCGTGAAGTTCAAGCAGGATTCGTCCGATCAACGATAGTAGCTGCAATAGTCACGTTTCTGTAGTTACTGCGTGAGCTCGGCGATTTTTTGTTCCACCTCGGCGATATTCATCGGCCCCCGCTGATGGAAGAACACTTCCCCGCGGTCGTTTATGAACAGTGTTTCGGGCATTGCGTATCCGCTGATCGATCTGTAGAACGCGTCATCTGCATCCAACAGGTACGTGATCGAGTCATCGAGCCCGAGCGCGTCGGTGAACGGTTTGGCGACGTGTACCGATTCGGCACGGTTCGGAGCGAGTATAAGGATGTTGTCTCCGTACTTCTTTTTTAGGATGGCGAGATTCTTGAGCTCTTCACCGCAATATGTGCACCATGTTGCCCACGCGTGCACTACAAGGATCTCGCGCTTGAACTGCGAGAGCCTGACATCCGTGCCGCTGTAATCTTTCAAAACGAGTTCGTATGTCGGTTGAAACGATACGGTGCCACTTCTGGGGGTGTAGCGCCAGTACAAATACCCTCCGAGCAGCATCACAACGAACGCGACCGCGAGTCCGATCTGTACTCTCCGGCTTTTTTGAATGGTCGCGAACATACCCCTACACACGAAACGACATCCGAAATGTCGCCTTCGCAAGCTCTTTAATACATATAAAAAATGTGTCCCGATCTAACTTGTCAGATATAAGCGAAGCAATGTTGTTTCGTGTGAGGGGCATAGCGGCTATTCTACCCTGTCCAGTTGAAGAGTAATATCGAGAAATCGGATAGGTTAATCGCGCCATCCTCATTGATATCCGAATCCTCGTCATCGTCGCCCCAATGTGTGAGCAAGATCGAGAAGTCGACGAGGTTCACCTTGCCGTCCTTATTGATATCCGAACGGTTCCCCGTATCAGCTTTTTGCGATGGTGATTCCCCGTATCCCACATAGATCGGGGCTGAATATTCGCTCGATGCTTCCGGCATGATCGTCTTCACCCTGAACTCGTACGTACCGCGAGCTAGGTCCTTTGCAGGCACTGTCATGCTCCACGATCCGGCGACAGAGCTCGATGCACTGTATTCGAGCGGAATACCAGTCGCGCCGCTTTTCGGCACGTTGCGCACCACGAGGCCCACGATGCTGCCCGGAATAGCGAGGCCGGACACTGGTACCGGTTCGCCCACGTCCACGGTCTCGATCTCGGTCGCGATGGTCGGCGATAGGTACACATTGGAGATATCGTTGTTCGTACCTGACCCAAGCGTCAGCGTTGATGAAAATCGTGAGGTTTTTTTGCCGGTCGGATCCGATGCATAGGTCACAAATGTATACGTCCCTCGCTCGAGGCCGGATATTCGTCCGGTGAATGCCCCTGTCGCTGATGTTTGTACGGTCAGCTCGATCTTTCCGTCGCGGAGCATCGTAACGGCCGTCCCCGGCGGCGCCTTACCTGAAATAGTGACATTGGACAGGAATAGGAGCGCGCTCCCTCCGGCAAACGGTCCGCTTCCGCCTGAGCCGCCTGCGCCACCACCAGCACCGGTCGATGCAACCCCCGGCGTATTGCCGTCCGACGAGGTTATTGTCGGCGTTGATGCAAGTGAGAATGAGAGATCGTAGTCAGACGTCGCTGTCGCGCCGAATGTGTCGCGGCACCGAATGTAGTAATGATACGTGGCACCGTCGTCATGTCCGGATACAACACGGTAGTGCAATAATCCGGCGATATTTGTGAACGAATTCGACATCGATGCGTACGCGATCCCCGTCGAAGTTGCATATCGACACGTAGCTGCAACGTCCGTTTGAAATGAGAGTTCTATAAAATTGCTCCCGGCCGGAATGGTACCGGTCGGAAGCGCATTCGATATGATCGGAAAATTTTCATTGACCTGCACGCCAAGAGTGACCGGCAATATCACAACGATCATTGCTTTTGCCACGTCTATCATTGAAACCCCGTTCCCGGTTTCGACACGGATGCGATACGAACCCGGCGAGGCAGGGTTGATGGGTGACACACTGCCTGCCGTCTGGTGCGTCGCCGCCGTACCAAGCACCACACGAACGAGATCCCCTGCAGAAATTCCGGTGGTCGAATTGAGTGTAAGCGTTACTGAGCCCGCACTACCGCTCACCACAGATACGCCGTCGACGGCCGCACCTGCCGCTGCCGCAAGATCACGCTCTACATACGGACCGCCGGACGAAACCGCAAGATCCACGTCATCGGATCCAAAGCTGACCGGTATGGAAAACGCGCTCTCCGGTGTAATGGTGATCGTCCCCGACGGGGGTATCGCGTTGGTAACCGTGAAGGTCAGGATGTGCGGGGTCGAGGTAGACGGCTGCGAAGAAACTATGAGATCAGAGATCGGCGACATGTATGCTGCTTCCACAGGTGTCCAGAACGACATCAGTGCGAACAGGGTGACAAAAAATGATCGACGCATACCCGGCTAGTACAATTTCCAATTATTCCTGACGATGACAACATCGACCGTGTTGCCTGACTTGTGCATCAGTTTGTATATAGCGTATGTGGTTTCAGAATTCATGAGAGTCGATTGGAAATTGTCCTGCCGGGCATATTAGATGTCTTGAACGCAACGGAACCCTGCCGCTTCACCACTAAATGATGGTGGCACCGTGATGTTGATCGCATACTGGCCTGCATCCGTCTGACTGTTCCAGTATCCGCCGCGCAGAATGCCGCGTGTATCCGTCGGGTCGAGCCAGAAGTAGTCTGAAAAGAACGATTCGTCAGGTATATCGTGATCCGTCTTGATGGGTGTGCCATTGCTGTCGATTCCGGTGATATAGCCTTCGGGCGGCAGTACTGTGCCGTTGAAATTTCCGCCGGTCACGGTTTCCTGTGTCCACTCCCACGCATTCCCGACCATGTCGTATGCACCGGAGGGCGACACACATTCGGTTCGCTCGCCGGTCTTTGCAAGCGCACCTGATCCGCGCAAACCGATGTTGCACCCCTTTTCGGTTTGAGCAGAACCGTCAGGCGTACCGAGCGCGGCTCTGTACCACTCGGGAGCGGTCGGGAGTCGTT
>JAGOTU010000033.1 GCA_018061585.1 Minisyncoccota bacterium
CACAGGAATGTATTGGCTGGAATCAATGTTTAAACACTGGTTCAACGAGCATAGTCAGGACGCTAGTCACCACCCTCAGGCGTAAGCAGGTACAGTCGTTACGGCATCGCTGCACGCATTCTGATGCCGTATACCCTGTGAGATACCCCAAATATGCACTGGGATGAGAATTCTTATGCAATATCTCATGGGGTATACTCATGCCGATGAGCGGCTTCTACAAACCAAAACGGGACGGACGCTGGAATTACGGTGGCCCGAATTGGACACTTTCGCGATCCAAGATCGACCTTTTCACCAACTGCGCGCGATGTTTCTATATCGATAATAAATTAGGTACCGCCCGCCCGCCGGGGTTCCCGTTCAACTTGAACTCTGCAGTCGATTCGCTCCTCAAGAAAGAACTCGATGCGCACCGGGCAAAGGGCACGCAGCATCCGCTGGCTAAAGCATACGGACTCGACGCCATTCCGTTTTCGCACGCAAAAATGGACGACTGGCGCAATGCGCTTTCAGAAGGAGTGAAGTTCAAGCATCCGGCGACCGGGCTGACCGTTCGAGGAGGCGTCGACGACATCTGGGTGAATCCGAAAGGTGAATTGATCGTTATTGATTACAAGGCAACGAGTAAGGACGGATCTATCGAGTCGCTCGATGAGGATTGGCATATCGGCTACAAGCGGCAGCTCGAGGTGTATCAGTGGCTTCTGCGACAGAACGGATTCACAGTGTCCGACACCGGGTATTGGTTCTATGCGAACGCCACAAAGGATCGCGAAGCGTTTGACGCGCGTTTGGATTTTGAACTGACGCTGGTGCCGTACGAAGGCGATACATCTTGGATCGAAGACACGCTGCTCTCTATTAAAAGCTGTCTGGATTCCAACGACATCCCGGCTTCATCACACGACTGCGACTATTGCAGATACCGGGATGCTGCAGGGAATGCTATGCGTGACCACATGCAAAAGACCGGAGGCAAAAATCTAAAATAGTTACGTATGAAGACATTTTCGGAAAAGGTTCGTGCCATCGTTGCCAAGATCCCGGAAGGGAAGACGATGACATACAAGCAGGTGGCTACACGTGCCGGTAGCCCGAATGCTGCGCGCGCGGTCGGCGCGATCATGCGCGCGAATTACGACACAGCTATTCCATGTCACCGTGTCATCGGCTCTGACGGTGCAATGCGGGGCTACAATCGCGGCGGGGTGGTACAGAAGCTCGCGATCCTAAAAAAAGAGAAGGCGATAGCATAAACAATCATATGAAGATGAACAAACTTCCGGGAACGGACGTGTCTGTTTCAGTCATTTGCGCGGGCACGATGAACTGGGGCACATTTAACACGGAGCCCGAGGCGCATGAACAGCTCGATTATGCGATATCACAGGGCGTGAATTTTATTGATACGGCGGAGATGTATCCGATTCCTCCCAAGAAGGAGCTTCAGGGACTCACAGAAATGTACGTGGGTGCATGGCTAAAAAAACAAAAGCGCGATTCGCTTATCGTTGCGAGCAAGGTGGCGGCGTCATCCAACATTCAAACGCGCTATGTACCGGAAGGTGGACGCACGATCTATGACCGCAAGAATATCCTCGCCGCGATCGACGGGACGCTCGAGCGTTTGCAGACGGACTATGTCGACATCTACCAGATCCATTGGCCGGAGCGCGAGACGAACTTCTTCGGGCCGCGTGGAGTAGAATCGCTCGGTTCGCTCGGGACCCCGATCGAGGAAACACTCGAGGCGCTCTCTGAGGTCGTCAAAGCCGGTAAGGTACGCTATATAGGAATCTCCAACGAAACGCCGTGGGGCTTGAATGAATACCTTCGGCTTGCTCGCGAGAAAGGGTTGCCGCGCGTCGTCACTATTCAGAATCAGTATTCGCTGATCAACCGCACATTCGAGGTCGGACTTGCCGAGATATGTCTGCGAGAAGGTGTTGGGCTTCTGCCGTATTCACCTCTTTCCAAGGGAGTGCTCACCGGCAAGTATCTTGGCGGCGTTATTCCTCCAGGATCCCGCTTCGATTACGCAAAACGAGATAGCGATCGCTACAATCCCGCGCACGCACAAGTTGCTATCCAGAAATATGCCGACCTCGCGCGCTCAAATGGCATGGAGCCGGCCGTGATGGCGCTTGCCTGGGTGAATCAACGCTCATTCGTCACCGCCAACATCATCGGAACACGCTCTATGGAGCAGATACAGACCGATGTTGCCACTGCGAACATCACCCTTTCAGAGGACGTGCTCGAAGCGATCAAAATTATCTACCGTGAACATCCGGATCCGACCGCTTAATGGAAAAAGCCGGTTTGACCGAATTTTGAGTTCAAACGGGCCGTTATGGTAAAGTACCGCGATGCAAAAGTTGCCCCAGCCCCCGAAAGCCCCAAAAAAGCCTGTAATTACGCCATATCATGGCGATTCTCGGGTGGACGAATACAGCTGGCTCCGGAAGTCTGAAAGCCCGGCTGTGGCTAAGTACATCAAGGCCGAGAACGACTACGCGGAGGCTCTGATGAAGCCGACACGGAAGCTTCAGAAGGAGCTCTACAGCGAGATCCGCAAGCGAATGAAGGAGAACGATATGTCGGTGCCTGTCAAAGAGGGACCGTATGAATACTACTCGCGCTCAAAGAAGGGAAAGCAGTACATGATCCACTGTCGCAAGCGCATTACGGGTGGAAAGGAGCAGGTAGTCCTCGACGAGAACAAACTGGCGGCAGGAGAGAAATATTTCAGTCTTGGTTTGTTCGAGACCTCCCCAGACCATCGCTTGCTCGCGTACGCAACCAATACGTCGGGTGATGAAAAGTACACGCTCCGCATCAAGGACCTACGGACTGGAAAACTACTCGCAGAAAAGATCGAATCGATCGCTGATTTCGAATGGGCGGAGAACGGTGAGCACTTTTTCTATACAGTTGAGGAGCACCCGCACCCGCCCCGGAAGATCTACCTGCATCGTCTCGGTGAGGACACCAAGGAAGACACGCTCATGTACGAGGAGAAGGATGCGCAGTGGTACGTCGGACTCGATAAGAGCCGAAGCCGTAAATACATCTTCTTTATTTCTGCGAACTTCGACTCGACCGAGACGCGCGTCATGCCTGCGCACCATCCGTTCTCCCCGGTCCATTTGCTTTCCCCGCGAAAGAAGGATGTGAAGTACTTCGTGGATCATCACGACGGCTATTTCTACATCATGACAAATGAGCGTGCGGTCAACTTTAAGATCATGCGAACGAACACCGAGACTCCGACCCGCAAATACTGGCGAGAGTGGATGGAGCACAAGATCGAACGTCCGATCACCGGAATGCTCATGTTCGAGAACTTCTTTGCCATTACTGTCCGTGAGAACGGATCTGAAGAGATCTATATTCACGAACCGGGATCTGTAAAGGGAAAAAAGGTGCAGCTCCCCGAGAACGAGCACTCGATCGGCATCAATGATGACTTGGAATACTTTTCCAAGTTCATTCGTATCTCGTATCAATCCCTAGTCACGCCGCGGGTGGTATTTGATTACGACGTGGAAAAGGGCACGTTCAAGACCCGAAAGAAGCAGGAGGTTCCGGGCTGGAACAAAGCCGGGTATGTATCGGAGCGTGTATGGGTGAAATCGGGTGACGCAAAGGTACCGGTCATTCTTGTTCGCGCAAAAAAGGTGAAGCTCGACGGCAAAGCCCCGATGCTCTTGGAAGCGTACGGCTCATACGGCATCTCATCTGATCCGTATTTCTCGATATCAAAGCTTTCGCTTTTGAAACGCGGGTGGATCATTGCGCTCGCGCATCCGCGAGGAGGCGGCGAAATGGGCTGGCACTGGCACAAAGCCGCGCGAATGCTCACCAAACACCGAACCTACGAAGATATCATTGCGGTCACTGAACATCTGCAGAAGCATAAATACACATCTCCCGATCGGATAGCGCTCATGGGCGGCAGCGCCGGCGGCATGCTTGTCGGCGCAGTAATAAACATGCGACCGGAACTCTTTGGCGCCGGGATCGCACTTGTTCCCGCAGCAGACATCATCACGTCGATGTTCGACGAGTCGCTCGGCGGCACACGCCTGCACTACGATGAGGTGGGGGACCCGCGCATTAAAAAATTCTATTACTACTTTAAAAAATACTCACCGTATGAAGGTGTACAAGAACAATCGTATCCGTCGATGCTCGTTCGCGTGAACATGAACGATATTCGTACACCGTACTGGGAGGGGGCAAAGTGGGTTGCGCGACTGCGTGCCAAAAAAACTGATACGAATCCCATCCTCTTAAAGACCGAAATGGTCGCCGGGCACTTCGGTAAATCCGGTCGCTATGAGTGGATCAAGGATCGGGCATTTGATTTCGCATTCCTGCTCAAAACATTCCAAAAATAGCATTGACATGCCACCGAAATCGGTGCATAGTTCAGGCCGAATTTCGACGGGCCAACACGGCCCTCGTGGTCGTTCACAGGAGAATAGTCATGGTAAAACCGATCGAAGGATCGTTTGAGCAGTGTTTAGGTCACTACCGAAAATACGGCAACGACGAGTCGTTCGCGAAGCTTGGCAAGATCGTTCGGCTACCAACTCAGACGCCGCGACGATGGTTCACAGGCGTCATACGGCCGGTCGGAGAGAATAGGATCCGCGTGGGTCAGGCTCTGATCGACATGGGGTATGTCATCCGGGAGCACAAGAGCATGGCACCTGCACTGCAGGATGCGTATGCCTTGATCGCGTACGGTCTCGTCACACTCGATGAGACGGCGCCTGCGTTCGGCCTTACAGCAAGTAGTGCGCGCGACATGTTACTTACCACACTGCTCGGTAAGGGCGGTATGAGTGATGAGCGTATTGAACAGGGTGAACGCTTCGTCGTTCCACTTCGTTCAATACTCGCGGATGCAAGACCTGTGTCGTCGCCTGAGGCAGAATTGCCGCAGGCGAAACGTGCATCTTCTGCACCTGCGTCACAAGCGGAGCGCACGATTACTGCTCCGCCACCGAACACGACGGATGGTCACGATTCGGCTGCTGCGGCCCTTGCCGCGATGCTGCTATCGGCCTACCCGCTAATGCAGTACATGAACTCCGACGATGTCACGCCGGAGCAGCGAAAGAAATTCAAGGAACGGTTCGGATTCTTCGGGGTGATGAACATCTCAACCGAACTCAATCGTCTGTGCTCGGAAAAAGCACGCGACCAATTCAAGCCTGAAGGGACTGCAAAATGAGCGACGGAAATATGGGTAACGGAGAAGGGCCACGGATCGAGTATGTCCCGATGGGCATCAACATGGGCGCGGCATTCATGGCTTTCGCCGGCAAGGCGGAGACCCTGAAGGACGCGATCCTCGAGGCGGTCCAGAATTCGCTCGACAAGAAAGCGAACATCATCAACATTGTCCTGAATCAGAAGACGAGTTACGTTGCGATCCGGGACAACGGCGACGGTGTAAGTGTCGAGGAATTCCATCAGAAACTCTCGCGCATCGGACTGAGCCTCAAGCTGAACGACAAGGACAGCCTCGGCCAGTTCGGTATGGGATTTCTGGGACCCCTCGGCAAGTGCGGGCACTACACGTTCACGTCCTGTCCGAAGGGCGGCTCGCAGTATTTGCAGTGGACCTTCGTCACGAAGGACATTGAAAATTGCCACGACAAGCCCCCGATCCCGCAGGTTGCCGTGCCCGATCTTGTGTACCGTCCGCAGAACGCGGGCAAGCTCAAGGTGGGAACGCCGACGTGGTGGCGCAGCCAGCTGTTGGTGCACGACTACAAGCAGGATCGATTGCTGGCGCGTATCGGCTCGGCGCAGTCGCTGGTCGATGAGATTAAGCGGCTGTACCGGGAAAAGATGCTGCGCAATGAAGCAGTGATCACCGTGAAGTTCACGAATAAGGACGGCACGGAAGACAAGGTGGAAGGCGCGATGGCCGAACGCCATAGCGGCAAGCCGCTCGCGAAGCATGTGGTGAGCTCGTTTCGCCACATGGTCGGCCACGTCGTCTTCGAACTGTATCTGGCTCACAAGAGGAAGGATGGTTACGGGGGCGCCGTAGAAGTCGGCGTGCTCAATAGCATCTCCTGCTTCGGCCTCGAAACCTTTGCCAAATCAGTTCCGGGTGAAATTCCGAAGGAGGTCATCGACGCTCTGTCGTCGGGGATCTTCGAAGGCTACATCCGGGGCGAAAAGCTCGAGCTCGATCCGAAGCGCAAAGCCTTTCTGAGCAACAGCGCACTCGAGGGCTTCTGCAAGGCGATCGTCGAGTGGTTCGAGACCATCGGTAAGAAGCATGTGACGGAAGTCACCGAAGGAGACCGGGAAGAACGCTGGCAGAGCATCATGCTCAGGTCGCTGGCAAACTTTCAGGCGCTCCTTCAGGACAATCCGGCACTTGCGAACCTGCGTGGCGCATTCGACAACCTGCACCGCGGTCGCGGTCAGCGCTCGCGTGGTACTGAGCAGGCGAACGAGGGTGATCCTTCGCTCGGCCTTGGCGGGCCGGGCAACACCGCCGCATCGAAATCAACGTCGAAAGGCGGAGGTGGACGTGGTGGTGGAGACGGCGGTGGAGACGGGGGAAACTCCGGCTCCGCAGGCGCCAAGGATGCAACCGTCGATCAGACATCGCTCGGCGCATCCGGCCCCGAGGGAACTCCGCGGAAAACCGCAAAGCGCGGTGGCTTCGGCCTCGAGCTTTCGACTATTCCGACGGAGGAATTGCTTCGCTCGAATCGGCTGTTCTTGCTCGATGTGGAAACGGCAACGCTTCACTTCAACACAAGACATCCGACGTGGGAGGCCTGCGATACGTCGCAGACCCGACTGCAACAGATGCAGGAAACTGCGATCATTTTCGCGCTCACCGCCAACGGTATGCCCGAGAATCAGCAGTCGATCACGATGCGTGCTTTCGAGGATGCGATCACTCCGCTCGTCGCGGGTGTGTTCCATAACAGCGACGCCTTTGTCATGCAGAGGCGCCGTGGTAAGGAAGCCTGATCTTTTCCGAAATCGGACCCCGGTCGCTTGCGACCGGGGTCTTTTCATTTGTATTGACAGGTCTCCCGAGGCGTATAATAGTGCGAATAGCCCATAGCAAAGCGTAAGCACATTGAATTCCATAGGGACAACGGTCACCAAGGAGAACTACTCATGGCTGAATCAGCCTCTACCGCGAAGATCAAGCTGAGCGACATTGTGCGCGGACCCCGTGTTCGCACACAGCTCAACGAGTCTCGTATCGAGATGTTCATGGCCCTCTATAGCTCGGGCGCGGACGTTCCGCTCATCGAGCTGTACCGCGGCAACAACGAACTCCGCGCCGGAGACCACCGCACAACCGCGATGGAACGCCTGGGCTGGCAGAACCGCATGATCGAGTTCAAGCCGGTTGCAAAGCCGCGCGACAACGTTTCGATGATGATCGACAAGTACGCTGATAACGTGGACGGCTCACAACCGCCGACGTTCAGCGATGCTGTCTTCGTCGCGAAGAAGCTGCTCGAGGACGGTGCAACGCCGGCGAAGATCTCGCGCGAATTCGGCAAGCGGATGGGCAAGACCTACCCACCGTCGATGGTGCGCAAGATCATGACCCGGGCTCGTACCGAGTTCACGAGCGAGCAAATGCAGGCCGCGCTTTCCGCGATGGCCAGCAAGAGCCTCACTGCGGATCAGGCGGAGAAGGAGTTCAAGCTCGAACCCGGCTCCCTGAAGCGCGTTCTCAGCAAGAAGTCCAAGGAGAAGCCGGACATCGAAGCTGTGAAGGCGGCGATGTCCTCTCGCTCGAAGAGCTTCAGCCGCAAGAACGGCGGCGCCGTCATGGAGTTGCTCGAACGGTTCGCCGAGAAGTCGGTTTCCGCCAAGGATGTCAGCGACGTGCTGAAGCATGTCGAATACCTCCTCGGTCGTCAGACGAGTGCGCTCACGAAGTTGCGTAAGCGCTTCGCGACACTCGGCGGACCGAAGGCTTCAAAGGCCAAGCGCAAGAAGCGCCGCACGGTCCGTGCCAAGGGCCGTGCTCGCAAGGCGAAGTCCCACAAGGGATCGAGCCGCAGGCCGGCCATCAACGGCACTGGTGCACACGTTTCTGCGTAACGGTATGTTCCGCACCGTAAAATGGGGACCGTCAGCAATGACGGTCCCTTTTCTTTTTGTCACTACCGCGTTACGCTCATCTGAATATGAAAGTACACGATGTCCGAACAAAATTCTTTGAATTCTATAAAGCGCGCGGTCATGTAATCGTGCCGTCCGCTCCGATCGTGCCGTTGAACGATCCGACGACACTCTTTGTCGGCTCGGGTATGCAGCCGATCTTGCCGTATCTCCTCGGTGAGCCGCATCCGGAGGGTACGCGTATAGCGGACTCTCAGAAAAGTTTTCGTGCCGAGGATATTGAAGAGATCGGAGACAACCGGCATACGACGTTCTTTGAAATGCTCGGAAACTGGTCATTCGGTGACTACTTTAAGGAGGAGCAGCTGGCGTGGATCTTTGAATTTTTGACGGTGGACATAGGACTCGACCCTGAGAAGATCTATGTTACCGCTTTCATTGGGGATGAAGAGAAACATCTTCCGAAGGACACCGAGGCCGCGGATATATGGATCAAGTTGTTCGCTGAGAAGGG
>JAGOTU010000034.1 GCA_018061585.1 Minisyncoccota bacterium
TTGTCCTTGGTAGCGAGCCATGCGTCAGAGCTGGTCGTTGCCCAGCGCGCTTGTGTCGAATCCCAGTACGCGACGGAGGTGGTGGAGAAGAAGTACCCCTTGTCGTACGTGCCGATGTTAAATGCAGCAGAGGTGGTCGAGAACGCCGCACTCTGATTTTGAGCAAGGAAGTACGCGCTCGATGTCGTGGAGAACGCCAGACCGTTCGCTGCAAAGTACGCGACCGATGTCGTCGAGAACGCGTTGCCCTGATTGAGCGACAGGAATGCGGTCGCGCTCGTCGTAGAGAAGAAGTTGTTCTGTGTCTTCCAGAAGTCTGCAGAGGATGTGGAATAGAAGTTGGTCTGCGACCGCCAGTATTCGGATGATGTGGTGGCCCAGCGTGCCTGTGTGGAATCCCAGTACGCGACGGATGTGGTGGAGAATGCCTGGCCCTGGTTCACCGTGAGTACGCCTGCGGAGTTGGTGAGGCCGTTGCCGGTGAGGGACGAGAAGTAGCTCGTGCCGCCGATGCCGAGGAGGTTGGTGTTGAGGGTGGTGGAGGTGGCGTTCACTGCCGTCACATCCTGGAAGCTATTGGTTCCCACGAACGTGTTGTTGGCGAATGTTTTCGGAATGCTCGAGGAACCCGCGATGAATCCGTTTACGAGCGCGTTCGAGTAGTAGAGGTTCGATACACCCTGCGCGAGCGCGTCCGTAGTTGTGCCCGCGATCACACTCGCGACGCGCGTCGGTGTGTAATACAAGTTAGAACCTTCTGCCAGGTTGGATGTGCTCTTGGTAGCGAGCCACGCATCAGACGACGTTGTTGCCCAGCGGAACTGAGTGGAATCCCAGTATGCGACCGAGGTGGTGGAGAAGAAGTATCCGGGACTATATGTAGAGAGATCGTATGCGAACGATGTCGTTGAATGAAAATTGTTCTGGCTCTTCCAGTAGTCATTCGACGTGGTCGAGAATCCGATGCCACCGTTCTGCGAAACGTAGTATGCGGTCGATGTGGTCGAGAATGATAATCCGACCGATGCAAAATACTCCGCGCTCGTGGTCGAGAATCCGCTTCCGCCGGAATTGAGATCTGTTCCGCATTCGAACTGACGAGTGCTCGCATTCCACAAAAGCTTTTCCCCTGCTGCCGAACACGACGCGAGCCCGGCGCCGGAAATGGTGTTTCCGATATTGAGGTTCGTTGTCGTGCTGTTGGTCGCGATCAGGTTGGTGAGCGTGGTCGCACCTGACACGAGCGTATCGATGATCGCCGAATTAAATCGTGCAATTGATGAGAACAGGTTCGTCGAGGTCGCGTTCACCGCGATCATGTCGGTCGAAGTAGCGATCGTTGTCGATACCCCCGTCGCCGATACGACACCGGTGCCGGCATTGAATGTGAACGAGGCGGAGCCGTCAAAGACGCCGCCGTTGTTGAATTGCACCTGTGTGTTTCCCCCGCCCGGATTGCCCGCGCCTCCCGCCCCCAAACAGATACCGTTCACACTGATGCAGCCGCCCGTAAGCGCGATGCCGCTCGAGAAGGTCGAGGTAGCACTGCCGGTAACCGAAAGATTGTCGATCGTCGTGGTTCCCGTAAGCGTGACCCCCGATATCGTGGCTCCGTTTATGGTTGAATTCGTGATCGTACCCCTGTCGAAGGTCGAGCCCGTTATATCGACACTATTAAGCATGTCGATACGATTGGTCTGCGTTATTACATTGTAGTTTTGAGCGATCGCAGTCGTGTTGGCGCTCGTCAGACCGAACAGCTTTGCAGAGAGTGCTGTTTCGAGTGCCTGCAAGCGACTCGTGAGGATCTCCTCCGTAAGACCGCCGGCAGTGAGTATCCGTTCGCGCTCGATAACACGTTCCCGTATCGGCTGATTGATGATCGTCGTCGGCGACGTTTGTGTAGTAGCAACCGGTTGCCGCGGCGCACTCGCAACACGCGCGGTCGTCGTTACCTCAGCAGGTCGCCCTTGCGGAACGATCTGCACGGCAACCGTTCCTCGGGTCATGTGCGGTGTACCACTCGTGCTGTACACGTATCCCGGGAACGCGACCGCGAAAACAAAATTATTGATCCTTGAATTGATCGAGCGCGCGAGTCGCTCCGCGATACCGGGGACCGAATCAACTAGAGTTGAAGCCGCCGCTGCGGGATTGGCGTCCGCGAACGCCATCGGGAGTCGAGGGTTCGATGCGAACGTCTGGATCTCATTGATGCCGAACGAAATATTCTTGCCCGAGTCTTTGACCGTCGTGGCTGCGAGTCGGAGATATGTCGGATCAACGAGTGAGTACGTGCCGAACGTAAGAACGAACGCGAGCGTGAGTGCGAATGCTTTGTGTGCGAGCTCACTGAACGGTGACACCGCGTAGAGCGGTGCATGCGCAGCAGAGGTTTGCACGGATGCGCGGATCATTTCCATTGATGCGCCCGCGGGGATCCGAATGCCATCGATCGTTCTCTCAACTGCGCGAGTACCATGAGCGATAGCAGCATCGCGAGATCGTTGTGTGAGCGTATGCGCACGGTGCACAGCAGCTCTCGCATCCGCCGCAGAGGGCATCCGCGCTATTGCTGCGGCGGCAATCGCGGTCGTCGTTTCGACAACTCGATTCGGCTTCACCTCCGGCACCGGAGTTTGTGCTACCGGCACAGCTGCCGGCTGATGTGCCTGTTTATATTCCTGTGTCCGCTGTGCAGCGAGTTCGATGCGTCGCTTTGCGCGTGCGTGCTCCTGGTTCACCAAAAAAGACTTGAGCGAATTCTCATCTACATACCAGTTACGTCCGATACGACGTCCTTTAACTTTTTCTGTGCGACACAAGATCGCAATGTAGTCGCGCGTAAAACCAAACGTTGCGGCAGCGTCGGCTGCCGCAACGAATTTGATGCCATCGAAATATTGTTCTTCGGACATGTAGTAGTTCGTGCGAACGAATTTACTAATAGTTTACCAGGTATTTCGGACATCGGACGCGTATCGGACGTCCAATAGTGGATAAGTTTTCATACATGAAAAATTTCACATGAGATCGATCTTTGATCCCGTGAGACATAATCATTTCGGACAAGGTCGTCATCGAATCGTGTGCCGGGCGTATATCCGGGATTTTTTCGCTCCTTGCAGTTCTGAACTGCGAATTGGTATCAATACCGGTCAAGAAAAGAACCACAGCAGGAAGACTGCAGGGATGGTTTAGACATCCCCCGAAGCGGCCAGAGATCATCCGTATGAATCCGGAGCCATGGCACCTGTGTCGTCCGGTACGACTTCTGGTGGTCAATGATCAACTCTGATAGCCTCTCGGCACGCCATTTCTCGATTCCCCGAGACGGTCGAGAGGAACAGGATCAAAGATGCATTCCGGTATCTGACCCGAGTCGGTCCAGGGGTCACCAGCAATGAAAAAGCCCCGGGTTGGGGCTCATAGGTTGCCGAGAGTCTTCTGCTGCCACACTTCACTTGCGCGGTATGAGTGCTGGTCAATTGGCTTAAATACTAGACATTTCGGATGTCCGAAATGGTCGGAGACGTTATTTGCCGCGAGTGTATACGAGTTCCGGCGATACAATGTCTTCGACGACATCCAGGACCGACGAGCCTATCGACGCAGCTCCTGCCGTCATACTTGCTACGCTGTCCGAGCTCGTAAGCCGGGCGAACGATGCCGTATTCTTGGTGGTCACAAGACCAACCGATAGAACGAGAATGATCGTAAGCATCCCGGCCGACGCTGCCATAAAACGCTTCTTATGTGACCGTGGTTCACGTTTTAAAACAAAAGATGGTTTTTCGATGGCTACAGGTGTATGCACGGGAGCAGGAGGCGCAATTTCTGTGCGAACCTCGGTGCGTGGTCTAATTTCTGAGAAATTGCTGACGGGAAAGTGCGTAGATGTAGGCTTTTCGGGTATCAGCGGCATAAGAGCCGCAGATTCCTGCATATAATTCACACGCGGAAGCGCCAGAATATGTTCCGGCGTGCTCACGGGCATCTCCTTCTGAATAACTGGAGACTGTTTCAGTCCTACAGACTCAGCCTGTACAGCAGCGAGGAGAGCATCCTTTTCTGACTTGTGGCGCACCAGCGCGTCTTTGTCGACGTACCAGCGATTACCGATCTGTTTTGATGGGATCTTGCCGCCACGCGCCAACTGACCGACATAATCCTGGTTATAACCCGTTATCTTCGATGCTCGTGATGCCGAGATATAGTCCTTCCCCTCAAAACTGAGCTGCGACTCCGCCTCCTTCGAGCCGGAGCTGACCGGGACCAGAGACTTTGCGATCTCTGCATTCTTCTCGTAGTTCTGGAGCGACTCCATGGATACGTACCAGAGACCGCCGACTCGCTCGGCGTCTATGAGGCCGCCTCGGGAAAGCTGACCGATGTAGTCTCGTGCATAGCCGGTAGATTCGGCCGCTTTCTTGGACGAAACGTAGGTTTTCCCATGGAGTTCCAATTCGTCGGACATCGCGACAGTATATACCCTGCGATATCGGGTTCCTCTCGCGCATCCGAGATACGCTGTGGATATGGGGATTACTGCATATGCTCGGTGAGCATTGCCCTGAGTACACCCGGATCTCCTGCGCCACGTAGATGCCGCATGCATTGTCCGAGCAGGAATTCTAGTGCAGCTGCCTTACCTGCCCTGAAATCACTGACGACCGTGGGGTTCTCTGCGATCACCTTTTCCACGACGGTTTTCAATGCTCCGGTATCGTTTGATACGAGCAGCCCATGCTCTTTTGCATATTCTTCGGGATCGATACCGTTCTTAGTCATCTCGAGCAGAATGTCTTTGGCGACGCGAGAGCTGATCGATCCGGACCGAACCATTTGAATCAATTTTTGAAATAGTGGCGCCGAAAGGTTCAGAATATCCATTGTTTTCGTATCTGGGATTTCGATATCTCGGACGATTTTTACGAGATCGTTGGCAATATAATTCGCCGCGAGCAATTGCGACTCCGTGTCCAACCCCACTGCCGCCTGATCGAAGAATGTTCCAAAGCGAGTATCTTTTACGAATGCGTCAGCGTCGTCAGGCTTGATACCAATGGCGATATACCGGCCGCGCCGTTCATGCGGCAACTCTCCGATACTGCTGCGAAGTGAGCTCTCGGCGAACTCCGGGATCTCTGAGAGCTTGAGCGACGGCAGGTCCGGATCCGGGAAGTACCGGTAATCGGCACTACCCTCCTTTGTACGCTGCGGGAATGTTGCCTGCTTCACATCATCCCATCCGAGCGTCTGCTTTTCGATAGTGCCGCCCGCCTTTACCAGCGCGGTCTGACGCTTAATTTCGTACTCGACTGCACGCTCCATCGCCTTGAATGAGTTCAGGTTCTTGATCTCTACATAGCCGGCGCTCCGCTGCCCCTTCGGAGCAACAGACACATTTGCCTCGACGCGCATCTCTCCGCGTTCCATGTTGGCGTCGCTCGCGCCCAAATAGCGAAGCGTGAGCTGTAGCTCACGCGCGAACGCTCCTGCCTGTGCAGCGGATTTGATGACCGGCTCAGTAACGAGTTCCATAAGCGGTACTCCTGCGCGATTGTAGTCGATACGAGTACTGCCGCTTGCATCATCGTGGATGGAGCTCGCAGTGTCCTCCTCCAAGTGGACACGGGTGATGTCTACATCCAAAAGCTTGCCCCCGGAAACGAGCGGAAACTCGAACTGGCTCAACTGGTACCCCTTCGGGAGATCCGGATAAAAATAGTTCTTTCGATCGAACTCCGTGTAGTCAGCGAGCCGTGAACCGAGCGCAATTCCAACACGGAGCACCTGTCTCACGGCCTCTTTGTTTATGACAGGGAGCGTACCGGGATGCGCGAGACAGACCGGGCAGATGTGCGTGTTCGCTGCCGCGTTATACGGGTCATTACGCGACGAGCAGAACATCTTCGTGACGGTCTTCAGCTCAGCGTGAATTTCGAGTCCTATTGTTGCCTCGTATTCGTCCATGGCCGAACTGTAACAGATACACGCTCGAGGCTCCACCACACCGTTACCGGGGCACTTACTTGCGGCTATGTCTCAACCGCTTCCCCATTAATGACCCGCGCTACAAAGTCTCCTGCCGGAGTCCCCAATAAAAACAGGCGACCGGATGCTCCGATCGCCTGTTACCTAAAACAGCAGTCATCAGCTGTCCATCCGAGATATTTTTTGGATTAGCCGATATATCAAGCAATATAAGCCGAGCTCGGATGCCGAGATTTGGCTCTATTCCTTGATACGCCACTCGCCGGAAGCAATGAGCGGCTCCGCCTTCTTATACTTCATCTCCCGCTCCTCTACCCCGTTTGTGATGGTTACCTTGTCGTTTCGCTCGTATTCACGCTTTTGAACGGGTGACGAAACCGCAGTAATCGACTGAGCAGCCTTGTGGATAACCCGTGCTGCCGCGACCGGATTTTGCACCGACTCACTGATCGAAACGAGGTTCGCGACCACCCCTTCCACTTGCGAGCGGTACGACTCTTCCATGCTCTGGAACAGTTTAAGACCCTCGCGCTTGTACTCGACGAGCGGATCACGCTGCCCGTATGCACGTAAGTTCACACTGCTTCGCAGGTACTCCATTGCCTCCAGATGTTCCACCCACAGAAAGTCGATACCCTGCAAAAGCATGCGGCGAACGTTCGGGTAATAGGCATCACCCGACATCGACTTGCGCTCCTCTATTGCGCGCATCTTTGCTTCGTCGCCGGCGACCGCGAGCATGAGCTCCGCATCGACCGCTTCGTTATCTCCGGTCAATAATTCGCGACGTCGCAGATACACACTCTGTCGTTGGATGTTGAGAATATCGTCATATGCGAGCACATGCTTACGCGCATCAAAGTTCAACTCCTCGATCCGAGACTGCGCCTTTTCGAGCGAGCGCGTGATCATGGAATTGTAGATGGGTTCGTCTTCGGGGATCTTGAACGTGCCCATGACACGCTTGATCATGTCGGATGCGAATACCTTCATAAGAGAGTCTTCGAGTGATACGAAGAACTGAGTGGTGCCCGGATCTCCCTGTCGCCCGGCGCGCCCTCGAAGCTGGTTATCGATGCGGCGGGCTTCGTGTCGCTCGGTGCCAAGCACGAACAAGCCGCCTGCTTTTTTGGCAGCCTCGAACATTTCTGCCCCGCCGGGGTTTCCGCCGAGTTTGATGTCGACACCGCGACCCGCCATGTTGGTGGCGATCGTCACACCACCGACCCGACCGGCCTGTGCGATGATCTCGCCTTCGCGCTCATGATTCTTGGCGTTCAATATTTCGTGCGGTATCCCCTCCTGCTTGAAGTAGGCACTCAAGAGTTCGTTCTTTTCGACGGAGGCAGTGCCCACGAGGACCGGCTGTCCTGACTCGTGCAGTTCGCGCACGCGTCGCGCGATCGCCTTGAACTTACCCTGTTCGGTCTGGAAGATCAGGTCGTCAAGATCGATACGCTGCGCAGGACGGTTGGTCGGAACAGCGACCGTATTGAGTCCGTACACTTTGTAGAATTCTTCTGACGACGTGGCGGCCGTTCCTGTCATGCCGGCAAGCTTTTCGTAGAGGCGGAAATAGTTCTGGAATGTGATCGATGCGAACGTGCGGGATTCCGCCTGGATGGGTACACCCTCCTTGGATTCGATCGCCTGGTGCAATCCATCGCTCCAGCGTCGCCCCGGCTGCATGCGCCCGGTGAATTCGTCGACGATCATGACGGTGCCATCGCGCACGACGTAGTCCTTGTCACGTTCATAGAGCGCACGTGCGCGTACGGCGGTCTCGAGGTGGTGTACGAATTTGATGCCGGCATCCGTATATATATTCTCTATACCGAGCACCTTTTCCGCCTTCTCGATCCCCTGGTCCGACAGCTGGATCTGCTTGTGCTTGAGGTCGAGCGTGTAGTCCTCTTCGGGAATGAGTGCGCGCGCGATCTCGGTGAATTTGCCGTAAAGCGCTTCGGCGTCGCCCACCGGAGCAGAGATGATGAGTGGTGTGCGCGCCTCGTCGATCAGGATCGAGTCGATCTCGTCGACGATCGCAAAATTGTATCCGCCTTCGCGCGGGATACGCTGACGAAGGTTCTGCGATTCGTACTCAAGGTTGTCGCGAAGGTAATCAAAACCGAACTCGTTGTTGGTGCCGTACGTGATGTCGGCTGCGTAGGCCTCGCGACGCGTGACAGGACGAAGGTAGTCCTTTTCTACCTTGAAGCTGTCCTCGGCGTGGTCTGCGGAGTCAGCGCCAAGCGATTCGGCATACGACGTGTCGTAGCGAAATGACGCCTCGTGATTGATGATGCCGACCGAAAGGCCGAGCGCATCGTAGATCTGACCCATCCATGCACCGTCGCGGCGGGACAGGTAATCGTTGACCGTGATCACATGTACTCCCTTACCGGTAAGTGCATTGAGGTATGCAGGCAGCGTTGCAACCAAGGTCTTACCTTCGCCGGTGCGCATTTCTGCGATGTCGCCGTTGTGGAGGATCATGCCTCCGATCAGCTGTACGTCGAAGTGACGCTGATCAAGCACTCGGCGCGAGGTCTCGCGAACCACCGCAAACGCTTCGGGCGCGAGCGCATCCAACGTTTCGCCCTTT
>JAGOTU010000003.1:0-14676 GCA_018061585.1 Minisyncoccota bacterium
TGTATTTCTTTGAGCCGGATACGAAGCAGGGTGCGCGCTATCAAAAGCAACTCCTGATGCCGATCGGGGAATACAGTGTGGATTGGGTAGAGTTCCTGGTCCGTGCAACACACAATCGTTCGTGGATAGATGTATACGACTATCGCGTTATCCAACACGGGACCGATAAGGGGCGCGATATATCTCTCTACAGCGACCGTCTTACGCCGTCGCTCATATTCGCCGGCACGATCTGTGCCGAGAACATCTCACCGTACATATTTCGTGACCAGACACGTGCGGGCGCAACAGTGCTCTCGAACATCTCGTCGCTCTCACCGTTCCGGAACAATGCTACGCTCGGTCGTCAGACGCTCGCTATCGATATGACCCGCGCACTTGAGAACGGCAGGTACTTCGTTATGGCAGGGAACGACAACGAGAGTTTTGTGATCGCCGACACGGGAGATATCGTCGCGATATCCGGCGACGACGTACCGAACTCCTCATTCAGTGCCGAAGTTCAGGTGCACACCTATACGACACCGTTCGTCCGTTTCGGCGACTACATGCTTCTTATTGCGGGAGCGTTCCTGCTGATCGTCTGTGTCTGGTTGCTGACCTGATGGTAGTAGGGAACAACGAGGAGATACCCGATCCACGCGAGGATCATGAGGATGGTCAGGAACGCATGATACACGATCTTCTTTGATCGCTCAGGAACGAACAATACGAACAAGATCAGGATCGCTGTGGCCCCTTTATCAAGGAGGGTCGGAATGTAGAATGTGACACCAACGAAGAGGAGGGCAATGACATACCGCGATGCCCGGAAACCGATCATCGTCGGTAGTGTCCGCACGCCGGATTCGGCATCGCCCTTTCTGTCGGGCAGATCCCACATGATCTCGAAGGCGAAGAACAGAAGGAAAAAAGGTATGAAGCCGGGCACTACCTGCATGAACGTATAGAAATACATACCGCCTGCAAGATAGAAGAGAGCAAGCAGTGTAAATGCCCAGCAGAGCGACGGCACGATGTTCTTGAGCAGGAACACGTTCTTCAGCCGGAATCCGCGCGGGAATGAATACCACACGCTGGCGATCGACATAACAAGGGCGGCTGCACCAAACGATGCACCGCCGATATTGGTGTACACACCGACGAACAGGGCAAAAAGAAGTGAGCACAATACAAGTACGCCGGGCTTACTCAGCTTGAGCGCACCGCGCTCATTTATAGAATCCTCCGTGTGATCCGCGATCACATTGAGCGTGTACGAGGCGATGATGAATGCTGTATTTGCGAGGAGCAGTGCAAAGCCTCGCGAGGGCATCAGCTTGAACGAATGCATCATGATGACGGAGATCGTCATATAAATGAGGATCACGTCGATGTTGAGGATCGAGAGCTTCTCGAAGATGTTGAGCGCGGTAGTGCGTGTCCTCGAGATCATGATCAAAGGAATGGGGCCGAAACACCCGAATCATAGCATGTACGGGTTTTTCGTCTGTGGTAGATTTTAGTCCATGGATTCCGGTGTTTTTCTCGAGATCGTGTATACGATCGTGCGCAACGACTTCATACAGCTCGGTATCATCCTCGCCGTATTCTTTATGCTCTTCGAGATCGTCCCGACCTTCTTCGGGGTACCGAGCACGATACGAAAGAACTTACCGGACTTGTTCCGATTCCAGGTACTGCGTCATATATACGTACAGGCGGTCGGAGGCCTCTTTTTTTTCCTGGTCGTGTATTTTCACCTGCACGGCGGCGCGCTCGATATACGGACCCATGCACTGTGGGTGCAGGTGATCGTTACGTACTTGTGCATCGATTTTGTGATCTATTTTGCGCACTACATGGTCCATAACTACCGGGTCCCGTTGTTCTCAAAGGCACACCGGTTCCACCATACGATCCACGACGATCTGCAGTGGGTGAATAGTCGAAAGGAACATGGACTAGTTCTCGCGCTCTTTGCGTTCGTGTTCGTATTCGTGCTCTACGTCGTATTCCGGGCCGATCCACTGGTCGTACCGATCAATGTATTCCTATTTCTGTTGTTTAACGCATTCTCGCACTACCATCTTCCGGTGAACATTCCGGTCCTCGACCAGATATTCCTGTTTCCGAAGCATCATAAGAATCACCATGTGCAACGCTCAGGTCCCTACGGTGTGACGCTGTCGCTCTTCGATACTATTTTTGGCACGCGAAGCGATTACTGACAGAGGAGCGACTACTGAGTCGCAGTGATCACGAAATCGATCGTTCGTAATCGGTCGCGAATATGCGCCGGCAGATTGTGTAAACACCGTACACGATGAACGGAGCAGCGAACACGTCGATGGAGTAGTGCTGACGACCGAGGAGTACTTCGGTCCCGAGAAGGATAGATACTCCGATAAGCAGATAACGGGCGGTCGGAACGTGCCAGAAGATCAGCGCTGCCATCAGCGGGAGCGCAGTGTGGCCGGAAAAGAACAGGTCACCGCCCTGCGTAAAGAACGAGGTCGTCGGGACGGTACCGGCAGGTATGCCGAGATTTGTCATATTGATGAACACATCACGCACGAGGATCAGGACTGCCATTGATTTTAGGAAGAACACGAGCGCCCGTGTGCGGATGAACGCGTACGCGACGATCGCATATTCAAGATAGAGCGCGCCGTACGAATCCAACCACATGAACTCCATCCGGGGGATGTACCGGAACACGATATCCGGTAGCGCGGGTCCCGCAAAAGCGGTCGCATAACGGGTCGCGTAGTAGTTGACCGTGAGTGCAATGGCGGCAAAGCTCAGTGCTTTGATGAGATCGAGCAAGAACTCGGACTGCTGCCACAATGATGCGTCCTTTGGGTCCATTAGTTGTTTCATAGAGCGATCTGGTAGTCCTTCTTGCGGATAGAAAGAATGATGTGCACCAGCGTCCAGCCGTAGAAGAAGAGAGGGCTATAGAACAGGTAACCGAAGCTTACGCCCGGGGCGAGCGAGTATTGGAAGAATGTCACGATGACGAGCACGTGTACCCAAGTGACAAAATCCAGGAATATGCGGAGTTCCGGTGTACCGTACAATTTTACGAAGTAGAGAAGGTACCATCGTATGTAGTGGAACATGATGATAAAGGCCGACAGCTGATAGACATTCGATCCGCCGTAGTAGGCAAAATAGAGGGGAACTCCTATATTCAATAAGAAGAATATAAGCACCTGGGTCTGTGTTATACGGTCACCCTCTTCGCTAAAGAGGTAATAGACGAAAAAGAGCGAAAAGAATGCGGTCAGCCCGGTAAGAGCGTACAGGATCGCCGGACCTGTGCCGAAGAGCATCTGTGCTAAAACCGCGGCGAAGGCGAGGAATGCGGCGATCGCCCCAAAAACGGGATTTTTTGCAGGCACGCGGGTGATAAGCAGTTCGTCCATAAAGTAATGGAGGACGAATACGGTGAGCGTCACGAATATAACGAGGGGAAACCATGCCGTATGTGCGTACACGTAGGCGAGTACGAGTCCGATCCCGATCGTGAGCAGAAGGAAATTCGTGATATACGAACGGTCCATTTTGCCGCTTTTAAGCCGGTATATGTAGGAAATGAGGAAGTGTGCCTGTCCGAAGGCGATCACCGAGCGCAACAGAACGTCGTTTGGCAGATATATGACATAGAGTAGGGATGCGATGATCGAGACGATCAGGCACCATAAGTCTATGCGCTTCAGCATGGAGACCAGACTAGCAAGAATCATGGGGCGAGGCGAGGCCGCGGACGCTCGGGGCTATCCACATGAGCTCTACCCCTCATGCCGTCGGCGGGCGGTGTCTGGTGATACACTACTTGTAATAACCGGCGTTCATCATTTTTTATGAAAAGCATCTTGCACAAAAACATCACACGAGCTGTCCTCACGCTCATTGTGATCATCGGTTGCATCTATTTTATTCAGGCGTCATCTAATCAACTCGGGCCGTCTGCCGTGAGTTCCGTAGGGGAGGTGAATGTGGCGCACGCAGAAGTGTCCAAATAAACACACCTACTCATGGATTCCAATCAAAATACACAGCCGTCGTCTCCTTCATCAGAACCGCGTGGGAGCATGAAGATGCCATACATTATCGTCGGTATTCTATCGGGCATAGTGCTCATCGCGATCGCGCTCCCGTTCACGCTCAATATTTTCAAGGTCGGTGATCAGGCGGCCATCGACAAGCAGGTGATAGCCGAAGACACGCAGATCCTGAATGAATACAGGGATGGTTCTTCGCTCGCTGCACAGGAGGCATATGTAAAGGCGGCGAATGAACGATTGGCTGACGGAGATGTTTCCGATCCGGCGCGCAATCTGATATTGCTTCGAAAAGCGGCTGTTCTCTCACAGGCGCGAGGCGATGCGGCGTCGCTCAAGCAAAAAGTGGCAGAGGCAACGAAGATCTACATCGATTTCATCAATCGTCCGAACCCGAACGAGTCCGACCTCTACTTCCGTGATTTTGCGATCGTCGCGGTCACACGACTTCAGCTACAGTGCTGCCAGGTCGCAAGCGATCTCATGAGCTCAAGCGAAGTGTTCAACACCAACTACAATCAGTACCTCTCGGCCGGATACAGCAAATCGCTCGCGGCACTTCTTGCGCTCGATGTTGCGACGTCAAAGATGTCGAAAGCCCGTCAGTCGGACGCCATGAATCGTCTCAATTCGCTTGATATCGCAGCAAAGGTCCTCAGTGGGTACAACGATCAGCTTCTTCCGGCAACTCGGGAAGCGCTCATCAAAGAGCTTGGAGACGGAATCGCCGCGTATCCGAGCTTGAAACCGCTTACCTATAATGATCCCTCGAATGCATTCGAGGCAGCGTTCAAGCTTGCTATTGCATTCGACTGGTTCAAGTCGCTCTCACCGGGTGGAAAGACAGCTTCTGTGAATGCCGAGATCGATCGACAGTACGAGGATGCTCAGGCGGCTGTGAAGCTTGCAATGGGCAACGTAAAGGATATTCACGGCCTGAACGAGATCATGTTCTATAACCAGATCTACTACCTGGAGTCACTGGATCGACGCTACGGAGGTGCGGTGAATGCTACGAAGAAGAATGATACTATCGCAAGCCTCCTTAATATCATCAACACGACCCCGACCGTTGCTGATCTCGGTAAGCTCTATTTCCAGGGGCTGCAGGACTGGAAGACATCGAATCCGGAAGAGTATAAGAAGCTCATGTCATTCAATCACTTTGTCGACCTTGGAAAGACGAATGCCGATGTTGCGGCGTACCTCAAGACCATCGGTGTGACACCGTAATCCGAATATACCTTTTGCTCCGGAAAACGGCCCGGGTGGGCCGTTTTCTCTTTGTGAGATACTATCTCTCGATGGGTAGAAAGGTGAAGAAGATAAAGCCGGGCCAGACGACCCTCCTCAAGCAGGGGACGGGCAAGCACAAGGAGTTCTGGAACAAAGAATATAAAACGAGCGAACACCTCGCTCTTTCTATGAATGTGTCGGAGGACCTGGAGAAATTCACCAATTGGATGGAGCGTGAGCACGGACGCAAGTACCTGAATCCTGTCGCGCGCATAATCGACATCGGGACCGGCAATGGTCGCAATATCATCTACATGTCGAACAACTTCGGCATGCACGGCACCGGCTACGATATATCGGAAGTCGCTATCAAGGAGGCCGAAGTGAACAAAGAAGATCTTCCGATCACGTTCGAGGTGCGCTCCATGACCGAACCTCTCCCGGAGCGCGACGAATCGGTGACGCTCGCGCTTGATATGATGACGTCGCACTTTCTACATAAGGAAGAGCGCGAGAAGTTGCTCGCTGAGATCGTGCGCGTGCTCAAGCCGGGTGGGTGGCTGTTCTTTAAGTCATTCTTGGCCGATGAAGACCTGCACAGCGCACGACTCTTGAAAGAGTATCCGTCGGACGAACCGGGTGGGTACATTCACCCGAAGATCGGCGTGCATGAGCATGTGTGGAAAGAGAAGGAGGCGGTGGAGTTCTTTGAGCCGTATTTTGATATCAAGAAGATCCAAAAATCGCACAAACACATCAACCGCGGAAAAATAGGGGAGGAACGCGCCTGGAAGCGACGCACGTTCTCGATGTATCTGCAGAAACTTTCGTAGCTATGAGGGTCCTCTTTATCTGCGAGGGGAATATCGGGAGAAGTCAGATGGCGGAAGCGCTCCTTCGGAAGCGATCGGGCGAGACTCACGAGATCCGTTCCGCCGGGACGCGCGTCGGCGATAAAGAAGGAAAAACACTACGAGATACCTCAAGTTCCGGCCCGGTACTCGAGGCTATGCGGGAACTCGATATCGACATGGACGCACAGACGAGAATGCATATCTCGCCGGAGCTGGTTGAATGGGCAGACCAAATATATCTGCTGACAGATTCGGTCACCGCGCCCGAATACGTAATGCAGAGTCCGAAGCTCCTAACATGGGAGATTCAGGATCCTTACATGATGACGATTGAAGAAACCGCGCGGATCCGTGACCGCATACGCATGTTGATAGACGAACAATTTTAATATGCAGCTCGTTTTCCCCGCAGTTGCATACAAGGATTCGTTCATGGAGGCTGTCGGTGAGTTCGTCGCGAGTGACACGTCCGAAAGGGGTGAGCGCTATAAGGAATATGTTGACGAGATCGCAGAAAAAGGTTTTGAGAGGTTTGTGGAAGAGGAAAAAAGTCATGCGCGTGGGGAAAATCTACGGGAAGGATACGTGCCGGTGACTACGCTGTGGCTTATAGATGGCGGGGAGTTTGTCGGGCGGGTGAGCATCCGACACCGGTTGAATGACTACTTGCAACGGGTGGGCGGACATATCGGCTATGACATCCGTCCCAGTAAGCGAAAACAGGGATACGGCACGACGCTCCTCAGGCTGGCGCTACCGGAGGCACGAAGGATCGGGCTCGAACGGCTGTTGGTCACGTGTGACGCGACCAATGAGGGCTCTCGGAAGGTCATAGAGAACAACGGGGGAGTGCTAGAAAATTCTGAGATCGACGAGCTGTCAGGAGTCGAACGCCTCAGATTTTGGATCGACGTATAAAGACAAAACGGCCGCAGAGATCTGCGGCCGTTCGAGTTAAGGAGCAGTTCGTTATTGGAGGCGGGGTTTCGTGGTCGTATCGTCCGGCTCCGGCCCGGGTCCGCCGTGCATGATGATGACCTGCACGCCGTCCTCGGTCATGAGACCATTTGGCATTTGCTGCCGGCGATACTCGGCCAATTTTTGCTGACTGAGGTAGACGACCTCCCAGTCGGTCGTGATCTGGACCTCTCCGTACGACGTGTGATCCCGTGTATCGGGGAACGCGCGAAAAACCTCGGCGGCGACCAGTTGACCGAGCAATGACTTAAGCTCGTTGAGCGGGATTATGCTTTTGGCGATGCGCAGGTTCTCCTCGTGAAGTGTGCGCATGGTCTCGTCGCCTAAAATAGCCGCATTCATCTCGGACATCGTGCGGAGGTTCTTCGGCAAGAGATCCCGGATGCGCTCCGATATAGCAATGCCCTGATCCATGAACGGCTGGAGTTCCTCGTTGATCGCCGCGATAGCGAGCTGAAAGCGCTTCATGGCTTCGGTTGAAATTCCGATGACGGTGTCGTCGGGCTCCTTGGTACGGCCTGCGGGGTAGTTCTCGATGAGCGGGATACGAGCGAGTCGCATGTGGATCTCATTGAGGATGCTGCCGAATGCGGTCGTGGGCTCTGTGAGGGACATGGTGGCCTCCGCTTCTGTGACGTTCGTTAAACTCGCGTGATAATGCTTCGCTCGGGGTTATGTGTCAATTTAGTCTGTTTTATGATCGACCGAGGCGGGAAGCGGAAGGGGGCGTTTGACTTCGCCTAGGCGTTCGCGTATATTACTCAGGCCTCGCAGGAGGTCCGTTTTTTGGCCTGATTCCTCGACTTTTGGGGGATATCGCAAGAATCTAGGACCTACGCCGCGGAGTGTCCATAACCCAGGCCGAAAGGCAGGGTGCAGGCCTCCCAAGCATACCTTCCGGTGCACCCCCAAAATTAGGGGACTAAAAAATTACATGGCAAAGAAATCAATGATCGTAAAGGCAAACCGCGTCCCGAAGTTCTCTTCGCGCACGGTACGCCGATGCTATAAGTGCGGTCGTCCGCGCGGTTTTATGCGTGATTTTAACCTCTGCCGAATCTGCTTCCGAGAAGAGGCATTGGAGGGAAATATCCCGGGCGTTAAGAAGTCATCTTGGTAATGTATGGTAACTGATCCTGTCGCAGATTTCATCACACGCCTCACGAACGCAGGTGCTGTTAAGCATGCCGTCGTGTCGTTGCCGTTCTCCACGTTCAAGCTCGCTATCGCCGAGAAGCTCAAGGAGGCCGGCTACATCACTGCCATCGAAAAGAAGGGCAAGAAGGTCAAGAAGACCCTCGATGTCACTCTCAAGTACGATTCCGAAGGCGTGCACGTCATCCAGGGTGTTAAGCGTATTTCCAAGCCGGGCCGCCGCCTGTACAAGCGTGCTGGCGAGATCAACCGCGTGAAATACGGTCACGGTGCACTCATCCTCTCGACTCCGCAGGGTATCAAGACAGATAAGGAGGCTCGCAAGGAGAATATCGGCGGCGAGGCTCTCTTTGAGATCTGGTAATTTTTCAATCGATATATGTCACGAGTAGGTAAAAAAGAAATAATCATCCCGGCAGGCACTGAAGTCTCGGTCGTTTCGACTGAGCTCATCGTCAAGGGAAAGGGCGGCACGCTCAAGAAGATGGTCCATCCGGCTGTTAAGGTTGAGGTCTCAGGTCAGAATGTGACTGTGAACCCGGCCAACAACTCACGCCTCGCAAAGGCTTTGTGGGGAACGTATGCAGCACACGTCCGTAACATGATCTCGGGCGTGAACACTCCGTTCATCAAAAAGCTCCAGATCGAAGGCATCGGTTACAAGGCAGAAATGCAGGGAACCAATCTCAAGATGGCGCTCGGCTTTTCGCACCCGGTCATCGTTGCTATCCCGTCGGGTGTCACGGTGCTTGTAGAAAAGAACATCGTTACTGTTTCCGGTTCCGACAAGGAGGTCGTGGGACAGTTCGCAGCATCCGTCCGATCCATCAAGAAGCCGGAGCCGTACAAGGGCAAGGGCATACGATACGAGGGCGAGGTCGTTCGACAGAAACAGGGTAAGAAGGTAGCCGGCTAGCAATTGGTAATTCTGGATATATGGCACTCACTAAACGAGAACAGCGAAACCGACGACACAACCGCGTACGCGCGCGAGTTTCGGGCACCGAATCACGACCGCGTCTTTCGATCTACAAGTCGAACACGCGTCTTACCGCACAGATCATCGACGACACAAAGGGTGTTACGCTTGCAGCGGTATCTTCTTCCAACGAGAAGGGAAAGACCCCGAAGGAGCGCGCAGAACAGGCAGCAGTCACGATCGCCAAGGCAGCGGGAGCAAAGGGCATCAAGACAGTTGTCTTTGATCGAGGCGGCTTCCAGTACGTAGGCACTATCAAGGCGTTCGCAGATGCTGCGCGCACAGCTGGATTAGAATTTTAAACATTATGATGGCAGACGAAACACAGCAGAATACCGCACCCGAGACAGCCGCTCCCGCAGCAGCTGAACGACCACAGCGCAGCGCCGGACGCAACGACAATCGTGATCGACGCGGTGGCCCTGGTGCACGCGGTCCTCGACGCGGCGGTAACCGCCCGGAACGCGAGCGCTCTGAGTTCGCTCAGAAGATGATCGGTATCCGACGTGTTGCCCGTGTTATGGCAGGCGGTCGCCGCTTCAACTTCTCGGTCGCTATCGTGATCGGGGACAAGAAGGGCCGAGTCGGTGTGGGTGTCGGTAAGGCAGCTGATACACAGCTCGCGATCGAAAAGGCAACCCGCCACGCAAAGCGCCACATGATCTCGCTCAACCTCACCAAGAACCGTTCCATTAAGCACAATGTCGAAGCTAAGTTCTGCGCATCTGTCGTAGAGATCCGACCGTCCCCGGGCCGCGGACTCGTCGCAGGTTCATCTGTCCGAAGCGTTCTCGAAATGGCAGGTGTTTCTGATGTCACTGCAAAGCTCCTCTCACGATCTAAGAACCCGATCAACAATGCACGTGCGGCGATGGCAGCACTCTCGTCGGTCGCAATGAAATAATATGTCTACGCTCAACACACTCACACGATCAGGAAAGCGACCGTATCGACGTGTCGGACGAGGCCAGGGTTCTACCCGTGGCAAGCAGTCAGGACGCGGTGGTAAGGGTCAGACAGCACGTGCGGGCCACAAGGTCCGACCGGAGATGCGAGACATCATCAAAAAGCTTCCGAAACGCCGCGGATACGGTAAGAACCGAGGACGCACTGTTATCCCGGGTCAGCGCGCACGTGCGATCTCGCTCACGAAGATCGATGCATTGTTCGCTGCGGGGGATGTAACGCGTCAGATGATCCTCGATATGAACCTCGCTCGAAAGAGCCAGCCGATCACCATCGTTGCAGGCGAGACCTCCAAAAAGTACTCATTCAAGGGTGTACGCGTCACGGGCTCTGCAAAGGCAGTGGTAGAAAAGGCAGGTGGTAGCGTTGCCCTCAAATAGCCTATGGTAGAAAATCTCCTTCGAAAGATAAAGCTAGTGTTCGAAGACGAGGGTTTGCGTAGCCGCATCCTCTTCGTGCTCGGTGCACTTGTCGTATTCCGAATGTTGGCGGCGATCCCGGTACCGGGCATCGACGCTATTCAGCTTGAAGCATTCCTGGCCAACAACCAGTTCTTCGGTCTCCTCAATATCTTCTCCGGGGGCGGATTCTCGAACCTTTCGATCGTCATGCTCGGCGTTGGTCCCTACATCACGGCATCGATCGTGATGCAGCTCATGACCATTCTCGTGCCGCGTCTCAAGGAGATGTATCAGGAGGAAGGGGATGCAGGCCGTCAGCGATTTTCGCAATACTCACGATACCTCTCGATCCCGCTCGCATTCTTGCAGGCATTCGCATTCCTTTTGCTCTTGCAGCAGAACGGCATCGTACCTGAGCTCAATCTGTTGGGGCTCATCACCAACGTTATAGTTATCGCAGCCGGTTCGATCCTCCTTATGTGGATCGGCGAGCTCATCTCGGAATTCGGTGTCGGTAACGGAGTATCGCTCATCATCTTTGCAGGTATCGTTGCAGCAGTTCCGAGCGCCATCGCTCAGACTCTCTTCACGTTCGATCCGTCGCAGGCTCCCGCATACATCGGCTTTATCGCCGCAGGTCTTGCGATCATGGCCGGAGTTGTGTTCATTACCGAAGCAGAGCGACCGATCCCGGTCACATACGCACGACGCGTTCGCGGGTCCAAGGTGCTCGGCGGTGTCTCCACGTATCTGCCGCTCCGCGTTAACCAGGCAGGCGTTATTCCGATCATCTTCGCGCTCTCGTTCCTCTTGTTCCCGCAGATGATCGCGACGTTCCTCTCTCGCGTACCGGTAACGTGGCTTGCGAGCGGCGCACAGGCAGTCGTCAACGGTCTCGCGAATCAGTGGATCTATGGCGGACTGTACTTCTTCTTTGTTGTCGTGTTCACGTACTTCTACACTGCGATCACGTTCGAGCCGCACCAGATAGCCAAGAACCTGCAGAAGAACGGCGCATTCATCCCTGGCGTTCGTCCGGGCGGAACCACTGCCGACTACCTCGGCAACATCATCACACGCATCACGCTCGTAGGAGCACTCTTCCTGGGTATCCTTGCGGTCATGCCGATCATCCTCCAGGGGATCACAGGCATCACAGCGGTCACGATCGGCGGTACGGCACTCTTGATCGCCGTCTCGGTTATTCTCGATCTCGTGAAGAAAATCGACGCTCAAACATCGATTAGAGAGTACTAAATTCGCAAATCGGCATCATATGCTCGCTATCCCCACCCCGCAAAGGTGGGATTTTGCGTGTGTTACCGTTCTCATATATGGAAAATTTCGACAAATATAAGAAGTTTAATACCCTGAACACCGCCGAACATATCGCAGAAGATTTTACAAAGGCGCACGAAGAGGTCAGAAGTGCAAAGGAGCAGGCTGAAAGCGCGCTTGTTCGCCGCATCGGATTCCGTGGAATGACTGACAAACAAATGCAGGCAGAAGACAAGGTATTGAATTTGGAAGCCGCGTATCAGGGAATCCAGGAGAATATTCGTTCCGAAGCGGAAAAATATGCGGAGGGATATACCGAATACACCGCTCGACTCGCTGAAATGTCGGCACTATTAGGTATTCAGACTGAGCCGAGTTCTATGGATCAGTTCATCGAACAAGTGGACAGATCCATCGGCGACGAGCGCGATATTCACGGTGGCAGTTTCCAAGACTACTCTATAGAGCTCTACTCATTCCATGCATCGCCCGAGGCACGCAAGCGCAGTATAGACCGCGTCATACTCGGAGATTTGCTCACCGAGCGTGTTCCAGTAGGAACTGTCATTAATCTCGAGAAGGGTCGCGGAGCAATCGCGACCAATGAAGAAAGCCGTCGGCCGAGGAAGGGGATGGACCGCAAAGCTGCGATTGCTTTTGCTAGAGAACACGGCGCGCCATCGATCATGGAAATTCATTCTGTAATGCGTGAAGCGTGGGTACATTCAAATAATTCCCATTACTTCGGCAACACCGAAGCGTATATCCCGCTTACAAAAGAAGTCGCGGATCTGATGACCGATGACCCGAAAGGGAACCACATGTTACCCGACCGTTTTGCGCAGAACTACTACGCGCATCCGATCTTCTATCGTGAGGATGCCGGTCATGGAAAAGGAAGATACATGACATTTAATACCAGTTTTGATGTCCAATCGCTCGCTCAATACGAGGCGGAAGCGAATCCCGTTTCAGTCACTCTGAAAATCGGTGAGAGCCAGTTTCCGGTCAAGGGATCATCTGCCGAAATGGTGATTGAAACGCTTATGAAAGAGACCATTAGAGATTTCTCGGGAACAGAACGTGTATCGGAGTTCGATAAGCTCAAACGCCTGCAGGAGGCGAGGGTATTGTTGCCTGACGGTCGCGAGGTCACGCTCATGGACCTTACACCGGAACTACTAGGCGAGGCTCGAGTTCCCGAGGCAGCGTAAAACACAAAGCAGCCAAAAAACCCGCCGCAAGGCGGGTTTTTGGTCGTTTTGTGCTAATCTCTCGTCATGAAGCTCGACAATGTGGTCATCGTATCGGGTCCCTCCGGGGCAGGAGAAGACTCCATCATCGGAGGCCTGAGTGCTTTTACTACGGTGAATCGCGTGGTGACTACCTCGACTCGGGAGATGCGACCGGGGGAAAGCGACGGAGCTCCGTACTATTTCATATCGCAAGAAGAGTTCGCAAAAAAGATAGAGAACAGCGAAATGATCGAGTGGGCCAAACAATACAACGATAATTACTATGGCGTCACCAAGTCAGAGCTCGAGCGCGTGAATGCACTCCCCGGCGTCGGCACATGGAAGATCGAGTATCAGGGCGTGATGAGCGCCAAGAAGCTCTTCCCGGAGATCCTCTCAATTTTCATTATGGCGGACTCCATCGAAGTGCTTGCCGAGCGCATCCGCTCCCGCGGCAATGTTACTGAGGAGTTCATTCAAGACCGAATGGAATACACAAAAGAGTGGCTCAAGCACACCGATATATACGATTACACAGTGATCAATCATCAAGGGAAACTCGATGAAGCGATCCGCGAAGTTGCCGGGATCCTGAAAAAAGAAGGATACGAGGTGAATATATGAGCGAGAGGAAAGTGATCGTCATCGCCGGCCCTTCGGGGAGCGGTAAGAACACACTCATCAAGGAGATAACTGCGCGTTTTCCGAATGTCGCCACGCTCACGACTGTGACCACTCGTATTCCTCGCCCGCATGAGGTGAACGGCGAAGACTACTATTTCTATTCCATCGAGGATTTCGACCGTGAGGTCCAAAAAGGGTACATCAAAGGTGAACGCTACGTACCGCTCTTCGGCGGTGTGCACTACGGCATTTATGTGCCCGATCTGGAGAAGAAGCTCGCGACCGCGACCGCGGTACTCGCTCCGGTCGACATCACCGGGGCCGAATGGCTCAAAAAGGAGTACGGAGCCCTCACTATTTTCATCACCACGGAGTCTTTTGACCAGTACCGGCTTCGGCTCCATAACCGATCGCGGGACATGAGTCCCAAGGAGCTCGACATGCGCATGAAGATCGCCCGGGAGGAGATAGGGGTGCACGCGGATAAGTACGATTACCGCGTGGTCTCTGCCGAAGGCGGTCTTAATGAGCTCACCGAGCGAGTATTGGAAATAATCAAGAAAGAAGGCTACACTCTCTAGGAATTGTTATGAGCGCAGCGAATTACAAGTCCTTGACCCGCCCAAATTCGAGTTCAGCCATTCTATCGGAATGTTCATAATAACGTACGTATTTTTAACACGATATGAAGAGTAATCAGAATTTAGGCGGGTGTAAGTTACTGCTAAACTCGCTTACGCTCATTAAGCATAACTAACATGAATCCCATCACCGTATTGTTTTTTGGCTCCCAGGGGGCCGGCAAGGGCACGCAGGTCCAGATGCTGATGGACTACCTGCAGAAGAACTCTGACAGGGGCCTTATTCGCATCGATATGGGACAGGAGCTTCGCAATCTGCGCGACACGGGTACCCACACCG
>JAGOTU010000003.1:14776-33951 GCA_018061585.1 Minisyncoccota bacterium
GGGGCCGGCAAGGGCACGCAGGTCCAGATGCTGATGGACTACCTGCAGAAGAACTCTGACAGGGGCCTTATTCGCATCGATATGGGACAGGAGCTTCGCAATCTGCGCGACACGGGTACCCACACCGGGAAGCTCACAGGCAACATCATCGACAACGGCATCCGTATCTTTGATTTCATGGCTATCTACCTGCAGACCAAGAAGGTCGCGGATACCTTCACCGGCGAAGAGCACATCGTGGCCGATGGCTTGGCGCGCGGCGCCGACCAGACGCGCGGATTTGACGACATGATGCAGTTCTACGGACGGGACGCGAATTTCCAAGTGATCAATCTCGTTATCAACGACGACACCGCGGTCACGCGTCTTATGGCCCGCGGACGCAATGACGACACCGAGGAGGCTATCCGCCGACGACTGGCATGGACCAAGACTGATGTCATGCCGCAGCTCGAACTCCTGCAGGGTCGCGGACGCGTCATTCACGAGATCGACGGGGAACCGGATGTGGATACGATTCACAAGAACATCCTCGCAGCGCTCAAACTCGCATAATATGATCGCCACCACGCAGGAACAGATAGAAATATTGCGCGAAGGTGGCCGCCGGTTGGCCCGTCACGTACGCATCATCTCGGAGATGGTGAAGCCCGGCATAACCTCCGCTGAACTCGAAGCCAAAGCTCGCGAAATGGTAGAGAAAGACGGTGATACGCCGGCGTTCTTGGGCTACAAGGGTAAACGCGATGAACATCCGTACCCGTCTGCGCTCTGCGTGTCGGTCAACGACATCATCGTGCACTCTCCGGCCGCGACCAATAACATGCTTATCGAAGAGGGGGACGTGGTTTGTATCGATTTCGGCATCCGACACCGCGGGTTGTTCACCGATCATGCGCACACTGTGATCGCAGGATCGAGACACGACCCGGAGGATCTCCGACTGGTTCGTGGCACGCACGAAGCGATGCTGCTTGGTATTGCCGAGGCCCGCGTCGGGAACACGACCGGTGACATCGGATACGCAGTTGAGCGTTTTGCAAAGAAGAATAAGTTCGGCTACCCCAAGAATCTTTCCGGCCACGGTGTGGGGGAGAAGGTGCACGAAGAGCCGTATGTGCCGAACTTTGGAGCCCCGGGCTCGGGGGAAGCGCTTGTAGAAGGATTGGTGATCGCTATCGAACCGATGTTCACACTCGGCAGCGGTGAATTGTTCGTGGACAAAGACGGTCATTCGTACCGTACAAAAGACGGATCGAATGCCGCGCATTCCGAGCACACGATCATTGTCACGATGGAAGGACCGGAAATCTTAACTAAGGAGTAGGCCTATCCTTATCTTCGGCATCTGCGTCGATGTGTATTTCATCTGCAGCCGGGGTAGCCATGATCGCTTCCAGTCGTTTCAAAATATCAGCTTTTGTTGTCTCGGCAGATGCCATTGTCGTGCCCATTCGTTCTCGGATGCGTGCGATCCTCCCGGTGCCCATTGATTCGATCGCCGGCATAAAAGATTCCAACGCTTTTAATTCACCGATCGCCTCGGACACCGAAAAGAGATTCCCGGCGAGAGCATGGTGCGCATCTTTGAGAGTATCTTTTATCACAGAAAGGTCTTTGACAAATGAAGTGCTCAGCATGGTATCAATTTCCTCGGTCGTATCTTGATGAATGTTATTGACCGTTTGCTCAACCCGTTCGATCAGATCCATTGCTTTGCTCTCAAGCGGGGTAGGTGCTTTTTCTTTTGATTGCTGAATTCCTTCCATATAGTGACGGTTAAGTGAGTATATGAAGAGTATACCGCTAGTTCATGCCCGCTCAATCCAACTTTTTTGCAGGGTATAATCCGCGGGTGCCGCCGACAAAGACAGATATTTTGATAATAGGAAGCGGGGCGCGTGAACATGCGCTTGCGTGGAAGCTTGCTCAGTCCCCGCGCGCCGGGACAGTGTATGTTGCACCAGGGAATGCCGGCACCGCCGAAGCGTTCAAGAATGTAGATATCCCGGCAACGAATATTCAGGCGCTCGCACAGTTCGCAGCACAGAACAACATCGGCCTCACTGTTGTTGGGCCGGATGAGCCGCTTTCACTTGGGATCGTGGATCAGTTCAAACGCTCGGGTCTGCGCATTTTTGGTCCCACAAAAGCCGCGGCGCAAATAGAAAGTTCGAAAGTTTTTGCAAAAAAATTGATGGCAGAGGCCAAGATCCCGACAGCGGCGTATCGGGCGTTCACGGATATCGCGCAGGCACAGAACTACGCCGCTGCAGCCCCGCTTCCGATGGTCGTCAAAGCAAGCGGGCTCGCGGCCGGAAAGGGAGTTTTTATATGCGATACCTACAAGGCCGTCGGTGATGCACTCGATGCGATCATGGTACAGCGTGTGTTCGGAGATGCGGGTACATCTGTTGTGATCGAAGAATTCCTCACGGGGGACGAAATATCGATCCATGTGATGACCGACGGTGTGAATTATGCGATGTTCCCGTCCGCGCAGGATCATAAGCGTGTCGGCGAGGGAGACACCGGCAAGAACACCGGGGGGATGGGTGTTATCGCGCCGGTCCCGTGGGTGACTTCGGACACCATGCTACGTATCGAAAAAGAGGTCATACAGCCACTCATCCGGATACTTGGCGATAAGGGGATAGCGTTCCAGGGAGTTTTATTCCCGGGCATCATGCTGACTCCAAAGGGTCCATATGTCATCGAGCTCAATGCGCGATTTGGCGATCCTGAATGCCAGGCGTATGTACGCATGCTCAACAGCGACCTCTTGGACCTCATCGATGAATGCGTGGACGGCGGTATCGGGACCCACATACCGCGATGGGATACGGCAGGGTCAGTGAATGTGGTGCTCTGTTCAGGAGGCTACCCCGATGATTTTCAAACGGGCTTCAAGATATCGGGTCTCCGAGAGGCGGGGGCCGTAGACAATGCCGTTATATTTCATGCGGGAACGGTGCAGAACGACGGCGTGACTACCGCAGGCGGGAGAGTGCTGACGGTTTCAACGACGGGTTCACCGATCGCCAAAGCGAAAGAGCTCGCGTACCGGGCAGTGGAGAAGATCAAATTCGAGGGGATGTACTACCGCCGCGATATCGGCTCCAAATCGATCACCGGATAGATCGCTCTATCCGCAGCAAGATGCGCTCCAGCGCGTGTGCCACGGGGTATAATTTTTGAATGGAGCCGCGGATACTCAGCGAGCGGATAACACCGCGCCAGAATAACGATAAGTTCAAATCTGCCGATGAGGAGCTTACATATCTGCGCGAACAGGTCGCTCAAAAAGAGCGGGAACTATCAATTCAGCCGGGATCGTTCGAGCAAGAGCGCCTGGCAAAACGTGAGATCACTCAATATGGGGACACGCCGGCAGCAAAGATCCTGCACGAGACGGTCGTCATGCCGGAGCACGAGACCATGCGACAGATATTGAAGCTCGAGCCCGAGGCGCACGACAAGCAGCTCGACGGTCTTATCTCAATCGTGGAGACACAGGGCGTGCGCAACGCACTCTCCGTCGCCGCTCGGCTTAAGAATCCGCATCTCGAAGACGATTTTCATCGTGTGCTTGTGCGCTACGTTGCCGAAGGACTACCTGACTCCGGTTCTGCGGTCGCCGAAAAGGTAAAACGCGCTCTGCATCTTGTGCTGTTCGAAGTACGCCCGCAGGCACATGGTGAGAGCGGGACAAAAGAGAGCGGTCAGCAAAAACTTGAGCAGTTACTGGCACCATCGGAGCAGCTATATTCGGGACTGCTATCGTTCATCGATGCAACCGAAGGATTCTCGCTCGAGATCGCAGTCCCGCAGGGGTCAGAAAGCGCGACGCTCTACCTAGCCGTGCCACGAGGAAAAAAGACACTTGCCGAGCGATTGATCACATCGGTCTTCCCGAACGCGCTCGTATCCGAATCGCGTGGTGACTACAATATCTTTGACTACGAAGGCGCCCATGCCGCTGCGTATGCCACTCTCGCGAAGCATCATGCGCTTCCCATAAAGACTCCGGACATGTTCGAGCACGATCCGATGAACCTGCTGCTGGCGGCGTTTTCCAAGATCGCCAAACACGGCGAAGGTGCCGCACTGCAGCTCGTCGTCGGTAACGAAGGCGACCGGTACAACCATTTCTATAAGAAGGTCATCCGCGAGCTCGAGAACGGAAAGTCGGTGAATGAGGCGCTCAAAGTTCCGGAAACGGAGATAGGGGAGGCACTTCGGGATGTCGCAAAGCACATATTCTCGTCGAATAACAAGGACGATCGCGATCATCATGCAGTCGATAAGATCTCGATGGACGAAATATCTCGTAAATCGCAGACGCGTGTTGCTCCCGTCAGTATACGTATCGTCGCCTCAGCCAAGGCGCTGTCGCGTGCCGACGAGATGATCAATAACCTCCAGTCCGCGCTCAATCAATACGATAATCCGCACGGCAATCATTTTGCCTTTGAGCGGGTATCGAGCTGGGGACTCAACGCGTTCTTGCACGAATTCACGTTCCGCACGTTCGATCCGTCGATAGCTGTGCCGCTTTCGCTTGCAGAGATAAATACGATATTTCACTTCACAGCCGAGCGCGTGACCACGTCCCGCGAACTCTCGAAGTCCCACAGTAAACAGGCTCCGGCACCGATCGAGATGGGTGACGAAGGATTACAGCTCGGGAAGAACTTTTACGGAGCAGACGAGAAGGCCGTACATTTCTCGCCTGCAGACCGCTTGCGTCATTGCTACGTGATCGGTCAGACCGGTACCGGTAAATCAGGACTCCTCAAGAGTATGATCATTCAGGACATACAGAACGGGGAAGGTGTCGCATTCATCGACCCACACGGCAACGACATCGAGGACATCCTTGCTTCGGTTCCTGAGAATCGATGGAACGATGTTATCTACTTTGACCCTGCGCATGCGGCAACCCCAATGGGACTCAACATGCTCGAATATGATACGTCGAAGCCGGAGATGAAATCGTTTGTCATCGACGAAGTGTACGGAGTGTTTCGACAACTGTATTCGGATGTACCCGAAGCGTTCGGTCCGATGTTCGAACAGTACTATCGCAATGCGGTACAGCTCGTTGTTGAAGATCCGGCAACCGGATGCACGTTCGTGGAAATTCCGCGCGTGTTCGCCGACAAAGCGTTCCGTGACCTCAAGATCTCGCGCTGCAACAATCCCATCGTCGTACAATTCTGGCGCAAGATCGCCGAGGCTGCAGAGGGGGATGCGGGGCTCGAGAGCATCGCGCCGTACATTACGAGTAAATTTGACGCCTTTCTCAGTCACGACATCATGCGGCCGATCGTTGCGCAGGAAAAATCTGCATTCAATTTCCGCGACATCATGGATAACAAGAAGATCTTTCTTGCAAACCTTTCCAAGGGGCGCCTCGGTGACAAGAATGCGGCTCTCCTCGGCCTTGTCATCGTGTCGAAGTATTTGCAGGCGGCTTTTTCGCGCGCTGACACCAAAGCGGTGCTGCCGCCGCATTATCTCTATATCGACGAATTCCAAAACTTCGTAACCCCGTCGATCTCGACCATCCTCTCCGAGGCGCGAAAATACAAACTTTCGCTCACGGTAGCGCACCAGTTCATGGCACAGCTCGAAGACGATATACGCGATGCGGTCATTGGTAACGTGGGTACGAAGATCGCGATGCGAGTGGGAACCACAGATGCCGAGTTCTTGGAAAAGCAGTTTGCACCGGAGTTCACGGCAAAGGATATCGAAGGCCTGCCGAATCGCACGGGTATAGCAGCCATGCTCGTCAACGGCTCGCCGGCGCGACCGTTCACCATCCAGACGCTGAATTTGCCCGATTTCGACCACGCGAACATCGATATGCTCAAACAAATGTCCTACGATCGATACGGCGTCCCGCGAGAGCAGGTAGAGGCTGATATTCGTCGCAAATTTGGCATAACATCAGAAGTACCGGTGCGAAGCCCCATTTCGTCCATCATGAAATAGGGTATTCCGCGGATACGATCCGCGAGTATACTGAATCGATGCAAAAGTATATTCTTGCGACCTTGGTCGCCTTCGGTTTACTCGTCCCCGCATTCGCTTCGGCGGATTCCAGATTCGGTGTGGAACCGACGCTCGGCCAATTGCTCTCCCGTGTTGCCGCTCTGCAAGCCATTCTCGACGGATCATCCATCAACTGTGCGGTCGCGTCGACCAAGTCGACGGTCAAGATAGGCGAAGTGTTCACTATTGCATGGGGCTCCTACGGCGCAGACTCCATATATTCAACTGACCCGTCAAACTCATATACCCAAAACGGTGAACAGGACCTAGTAATAAGTAATCCGGAAATCCGTACCTACCAGTTCACGTTCTTCGGCCCGAACGGCACCAAAAAGACCTGCGACCAAACGATAACGGTGCTTCCATAATCCCCGCGACCTCCAGCTCATGGGACAGGTCAGTGCTACGATTGAGACATTAATCTCACGTAACTCATCATGCGGCTTAAAGCAGTCCTGACCTTTCTTGCGATCATTGCGCTCTCTGTTCCTGTCGGGACATCGGCACAAACCGACTCGATCACTGACAGGCTCAAAAAACTCCTCGCAGATCTGCAAACGATCTCTTCGTCGCTCAATTCGGTTGCTGCCGTGGGTGCCGTGCAGTCCAATTCTTGTGTGACGCTCTTAAAGAATCTCTCGCCTGGTAGTACCGACGCGGGCACAAAGGGAGAGGTATCGAAACTGCAAAGATTCCTAGTTTCCCAAGGCGTTGAAATTTACCCCGAAGCAAAGGTTTCTGGGATATATGGTCCGTCGACTCTGAAAGCTGTGCAGCGACTGCAGAAAAAGCACGGCGTGGTGAGCGCGGGCTCGCCCAGTACCACCGGATATGGCGCCGTCGGCGCCGCGACGCGCGCACTCGTGACCCGGCTGTGCGGCACAACAGTCTCGACAGGCATGCCGAGTGTTTCGATCGTCTCGCCACAGGGCGGAAGCGTTATCGCGCTCGGAAAGTCTGCTGAAGTGAAATGGACGGCCACGAACGTTCCACGTGGCTCTCAGGTTGTGATCAGCGTAAGAGGGATCGGTACAGATACAGAATGGTCGAGTAGCGGCCTGCAGAGTAACGATAGCGGCTCCTACATGATGGTGACGGGACCGGGCCATATCGAAACACCCGGAGAATACAAGTTGACCATCAGTGTGCGCGGGTGTGGTGAATACGGTTGCAATGACTCGTTCGGTGGCGTAGGCAAAACGTATGCGACCGGAAATACGGTCGCTATCACACTGCAGCAGCCGACGGTCACACCGACTCTTTCACCGTGGGGTCAGGTTCTCGTACAGAACCCGAACTCGATCCCGGAGAACCGGTTCCGGGCATATTGGATCAACTACGGGACCTTGAAGGAGCGGTTGGCAAGCGAGCTTGTGGACCGCGTCTATTTTGACTATGGGGGAGCGAACACAAAGCATGACTACGGCGGTACCTTCGGCACAGGCAGGATGGGGGCGTATTGGGTAGGGAAGATATATGTACCTACCAATACCCTCAGTATCCGTCTTTCGGATCCGCAGCAGGATTCCGCTCGCGTGTACATTGATGGGGCGCTGGCGAAGAAGTCGGGTCGCGGAAGTATGGGGGATGTTCCGTTCTCGACAACACCAGGATGGCACAATGTGCAGGTTGAATACGAGAGCCATTGGCACGCGGGAACATTTGCAGCGCGCTTCGGGATCGATGTGTATGACGCTATTCCGGGCAAGCTATCTGCATTCGTACAAAGCTCACCGAACGCGAGTGTGATTCTCGCCTCCGCCTATTCTGCGCATGCCGAAACCGGTGAACTCGTCGTACGTGTACCCCGATCAAGCGACCCTGTTATCCTCGTGCTCTCATCATATGATCCGGTGAATTGGCGTCTCGTCGCCGATCCGCAAGCGAATATTCAATCGATCGTTCTGGCCTCATACGCCGGTGCGAGCACTGTGCTGAACGCACCGCAAGGAGCAAAAGCGTACGAGAACCGAGAGTACCTTGATCTCGGCTACGACGAAGACTTTGAGAACACTCAATGGAAGCTTGGGTTCCAGGTAGCGGCGTTCGCACAGTACGACGAAAGCACCAAAGAGATGGTGTTCCCGGAATTGTAGAGTCTGCCTGCGTGCTATCGTGTACATATTACTCATACGTATATCTCCATGCGCACACGCACCTTTGTAGCGGCTCTCCTCATAGCGTCTCTTGCACTACCGGCTGTATCGTCGGCCGCATCGATGGCGGATATCCGCGCACAACTTGAAGACCTCTTAACGCAGATTGGCGCGACCAAAGCGGCGCTCACCGCGAGTGCATCATCCGCTCTTTCTGATGATTACGGTACTGGGGAGAGCGGCGGTTACTGTCCGAACCTCCGGTCCACCTTTCAGCGTAATGCGACCGATGCCCGAACAGGGAATCAGGTTACTGAGCTTCAACGATTCTTGGCCGATCGATACGATCTGGATGAATCGGTCGCGATCTCAGGATTCTTCGGCAAAACGACCCAGCGCTACGTCGTGCAATTCCAGAGCGAACAGGGATTACCTGCGCTCGGTATCGTCGGTGGGCTCACGCGGGCGGCTATTGCCCGAACCTGCAGCCAGGCGTCCGCACCGACAATTCCGACGAATACCTCATGTGGGAACGGTAATGACTACTACGACGGCGGGGATGGCATCGATACCCTTACTTATACGGGGAAGCGATCGGATTTTGTCATCACAAAGAACGGCAACGGGTCGATCAACGTACACGATACGGTACCGTGTCGCGCGGGAACAGATACCGTAGTTAATGTTGAAAATTTTGCCTTTGCTGACGGAACGTATTCATTTGCTCAACTTTTTCCTGCGAGTGTAACGACCGACTGGCCCTCGCTTGGCTATTCGATCCTCGTGAAAGGATCCAACGACGGGGACACATGGCAATATGGTACTGATATAAACGGCATTAATTTTGTGATCAACAATAGTTCGGCCGGTATTCAAAAGATCACATTTCCGACGAATTGTTGGTATACCTATAAGATCTATAACAAGCTCACGAATCAACTTGTCTTTGATCTTGGGGCGACGCAACAATGTATGGTTCCAGGGACGGCACCGGCTACCACATTCACTTTGGCGCAAAAAGAATCAAAATTCCTCGAGTTCGCTCATAAGGCAAGCACGTACACGTTGCCTCCTGGCAGCTATGTTCTGAAAGTGACGGTATTGAGCACGTTCACCCTTACGGATGCAGCCCTGTTCAACTTCAATGTCGCAGGCAATACTCCGACATGCACAATCACATCAACGACACCGTATTCGAACACACCGCCCTATGGGCAGATCCCGGTGACGCTCTCATGGACAAGTACTAATGCGTCGAGCGCGACGATCACACCGTACCTGCCAGGACCGCTACGCTACGAAGCAGCGTTTGCTGTGGCATCGAACGGGAGCACGGTGGTTAATCCAATCGACACGACGAACTACACGCTTACCGTCTCGGGGCCCGGAGGTTTCGCGAACTGCATGACACAGGTCGGCTTGAAGGGCTAGCCTGACGCTTATCTGAAGACAACTTGAGCAGCCGCTCTAGAATGAGTGGCTGCTTTGTGTTATATTGCCGCGCATGAATAACACACACCCGAAGAAAGAGCGGACATTTGTGATGATCAAACCTGACGGCGTACAGCGTGCGCTCGTGGGCGAGGTCATCAAGCGTTACGAGCGAACCGGCCTCAAATTAGTCGGTCTCAAGATCTGTCTCGCAGACGAGAAAAAGCTGTGGGAACACTACGGCAAGGACGATGCATGGTTCCTCAAGAAGGGCACCAAGATCATGGAAGACAAGAAGGCCAATGGCATTCCTGTTACCAAGGAGGCGCTTGAATATGGCAAGGACATCATCGGTCAGCTCGTAAAGTTCATGACCAGTGGTCCGGTCATACAGATGGTATGGGAAGGCAATCAGGCGGCAGCAGTCGTTGTTAAGCTCACAGGTACCACCGAACCGGCGACGTCTGACGTGGGAACCATCCGTGGTGACCTCACGATCGACTCGTACGAGATCGCAGCGGTCGATGACCGCGCGGTCCGTAACCTCATTCACTGCTCCGAATCAGCGGCAGAAGCACAGCGCGAACTCGCTATCTGGTTCACCGATGCTGAGCTCGTGAACTACCGACAGCTTGCTGAGGAGACTCTCTACGACGTGAATCTCGACGGTATCCTGGAATAACCTCTATTCACAATGAAAAAAGCCTGCACACTAGCAGGCTTTTTTCATAGCGGTACAATGTGCGCATGGCAATGGAATACCTGCATCAATCTACCTATGGACACGTCGGCGGCTTTCATACCGCAAAACCCATCATGGCGATGGATCGGGACAGAGGGCACATTTACGACATCAAGAACGGTATCGTCGACACCTCGAAACCGATATTCGCCATGAAGGGCGATCGGGCGTATGCAACGGATCATCATCCCAATGGAGCATCGCCGCATGCGATGTTCCATGTGAAGGGTGACAAGCTCCACACGACCGTCGATCACCCGTTCCACAGCTCGATCTACGAATTGAAGAAGCATCTCTAACTTTTTGTTGTGTAATTCGAGTTCGGAAAAACACGATTTGATATACTCCACTCGGCGGCAGGTACTAAAACCTGCTTAGTAAAGATTAGGGCGGCCTTCTATACTCGATCTTCCGCTGAGAGTCGCGGTCCCACGATAGCGAATTTCAAACGAAACCGGTGCGGGCTCCCACCTGTGCTTCAGAGCCGGGCTTTACTGTATCTGTCGCTACTCAAGATCCCGCCCATTTAAACAATGGGGCGGGTTTTTGGTTATTTTTGAGTGATAGAATCTAATCTCATGGTTCGTCGATACCTCTATGCGGCCACGATCGCACTCGCGCTCGTTGTATTCGCGTTCTCATTCCTCGATATGACCTATTCACTGTCATACAAGATCCCGTGGTGGGACTCCTTCGAACACGCGCTCGGGGGTGTGTGTATCGGATTTTTCGGACTTGTTGTAGCCGAGATATTCAAGATCCGGAAGCATCGTGTCGTCTGGGTACTTTCGTTCGTCCTGTTCGCCGGACTCGCATGGGAGCTCATGGAGTACGTCAGCAACCTCACCGACTCACCATTCATGAGCTATCAAATGGATACGTTTAAGGATCTGGTGCTCGACTGTGTAGGAGGCTACCTTGCTGTGAAGATCGGGCACATAATGCACGTACGTTATATATGACATCAAAGATCACCTTTTACGGGGGAGCAGGATCGGTCACCGGCGCGAATTTTATGTTGGATACCGGTTCGGCACGAATCCTCGTGGATTGCGGGACGGTCGCGGTGGAATCATCGCCGGATGACGTGAACCACGAACCGTTCGCATATGATGTGCACTCTGTTCAGGCGCTCGTGGTCACGCATGCACATGCCGATCATATCGGACGCATTCCGAAGCTCGTCCGAGACGGATTCCGTGGCGCTATTTATTCCACCGGGGCGACACACGACATCGCAGAGATCATGTTCGAGGATGCGCTTCATATCATGGAAGAAGAGTCGCTTCGCTCGGGAACGCCGGTCCTCTACGAATCCGACGACATTGATCGCACGATGGCTCTGTGGAAAACACACACCTATCACGAGCCGTTCCACATCCAGGATGTAACAGTGGAATTCGCCGACGCCGGGCATATCCTCGGGTCGGCTTTGGTTCGGTTCTCGCGGGGGGGACGAACCATCATATTCACCGGCGACCTCGGTAATACCCCCGAGCCGCTTCTACGCGATACCGAATCGCCGGAAGGAGCGAACTACCTTGTAATGGAAAGCGTCTACGGCGATCGCTTGCACGAGGAGAGGGGTGCACGGAAAGAAAGTCTACGGAGCGCCATCGAAGACGCGCGTGTTCGAAAGGGAACACTTCTTATCCCGTCGTTCTCCGTGGAGCGGACACAGGTGCTCTTGTACGAGATCCACGGCATGATCGACGACGGCTCCATGGCACCGATCCCGATATTCGTTGATTCACCACTTGCTTCACGGGTAACGCCTGTATTCACGGCATACGGCGACGATCTCAATGAAGAGGCGAAAGCAATGCTGGCCGCCGGAGGAGACCTGTTCTCGTTTCCCGGTCTCTCTACTACCAGGAATAAGAATGAATCGATGGCGATCCACAAAGAGGACAACCCCAAGGTCATCATCGCGGGGGCAGGCATGTCCGCAGGCGGGCGCATCCGCGCACACGAGGCACATTACCTAGGGGACAAGAACGCAACAGTGCTGTTCGTGGGCTTCCAGGCTCCCGGCACGCTCGGCCGTCGATTACAGGACGGACAGTCCAAGGTGAATATTGATGGTGAATATATTCGCGTGCATGCGCAGATCGCGAGTCTCACCGGATACTCGGGGCATGCTGATCGCGATCAGCTTATGCAGTTCGTAGAGAATGCGGGCGAATCGCTCGAGACCGTGTTCGTAACAATGGGGGAAACGAAGGCTTCGCTCTTTTTGGCGCAACGAATAACGGATTTCCTTGGCATAAAAGCGCAGGTGCCGAAGAAAGGAGAGTCACAGACCATAGAATTCTGATCGCGCCTATACAGTGGTGCTATACCCCATTAGATATTCTCAATATTGTGCACAGTAAGTAGGGTGTTGCTATCTAACGGGGTATACTTATTCCACGATGATGAATAAGCGGTTAATTCATCCGAACCATTCGGCAGTTCCCCAGAATTTTTGCCGATTGCCCGACGGATACGGTGTGGTAAAGATCGGCGTTTCCGGTGCTGCTGATACCACGTATGCCGGACTCGATGCATTCGAGAAAGCAAAAGAGATCGGTCGCGAGATCGCACGGCACGGTGCGATCATCACAACGGGTGCAACGACCGGATTTCCACTTTATGCCGCCATGGGTGCCAAGGATGAATGCGGATTCTCGATCGGATTTTCCCCGGCGGCAACGGAACGTGAGCACGTAGATACTTACCAGCTGCCTCTCGATTTCATGGATGTGGTCATGTACACCGGTTTCGGCTATTCCGGCCGTGATCTCTTGTTCGTGCGCTCCTCAGACGCCATGATTATCGGCCCCGGGCGCATCGGTACCATCAATGAATTCGCTGTCGCATTCGAGGATCACCGCCCGATAGGCGTCCTTCGCAGCTCCTCCGACACCGACGAGCTCCTGGAGCTCATCATCGATGCGGCGCATCGTCCGAACACCAATATCGTATTCGAGTCAGACCCGAAGGCGCTCGTAGAGGCGCTTATCGAGAAGGTGATGCGTATGAAAGAGGGGACGAACCTGGTGTTCAACAACCACGACGGCTGGTCCGCCACAGGAAAGAACGCCGACGTGATCCTCTAATATCTGAACCAAAAAAGAAAACAGCCCGTTTCCGGGCTGTTTTTCGTTAGTCTTTCTTGAGAGTGGCTGCGAAGCGAGTGAACACTTCCGGGTGGTCTTTCGCAAGTCCTGCGAGTGCCTTTCGGTCGATCGTGATACCGGCTGCCTTGAGAGCGCCGATGAACTTGGAGTACGACCAGCCTGCTTCTCGGGCGGCTGCGTTGATGCGAAGAGTGAACAGGTTGCGGGCAAGGCGCTTCTTGGTCTTGCGGTCGCGGAACGCGTGGGTTCCTGCGTGGAAGATGGCGTCCTTTGCCATTCGTTCCTTGGTAGAGCGCCCGAATCGGTACCCCTTAACCATCTTGAGGGTGTTCTTGCGGCGCTTATTTGCTGTGACTCCTCGTTTTACTCGTGCCATATATTATTTATACGTTGGGGGTGTTCGGAAGGAAGCGGGATCGGAGCACGTTGGACATCTTCATGTCTACCGGGCGACCCTTCTGAAGGCGGATCTTGCTCGAGCGCTTTGCGTTGAAATGGTTGTTACCCGGTGCTCGGGCAACGATCTTACCCTTGCGGGTGACGCGCAGGCGCTTTGTGAATGACTTGTTTGTTTTCATGTTAGTTTTTCTTGCGAGTTTTCGCGAGCTTAGAAACAACTTACACCCACCTAAATTTTGCCAGGCAAAATTTGGGCGGGTCTAGGCGCTCGCTTCGCTGGTCGGCTCGGAGATGTCCGAAACCTCAGATTTGGCTTGTTTAGGCGGTTTCTTGCCTGAACTGTCGCGCTCTAAGACGACCGAGAGGCCTTTGGGGCTCTTCTTGATCTCGTCAGCGATTTTATACGATTCTGGGATTATTGCAAGAAACCGCTCTAAACGGTCCTTTAGGAAGTCGAATTCCATGTATTTGTAGCGACCCCAGAGGAACAGGTCGACCTTGACGCGGTGGCCTTCTCGTAGCCAGGCACCGATCTTGGAGGCCTTAATATTCATGTCGTTGGTCGAGGTACCGATCTTGACCTGAGCCTCCTTGGTCTCGGTCACGGTCGCTTTGGACTTGATCTCCTTGTCCTTCTTCTTCTGCTCGTACTTAAACTTGCCGTAATCGGTGATCTTGCATACCGGGGGATTGGCGTTGGGAGAGATCTCGATGAGATCGAGGCCGAGTTCTCGTGATTTAGCGAGAGCGTCGTTTATTGCGAGTACACCAAAGTTCTCGCCGGCGGGGCCGAGTACGCGAACTTCTTTAGCGCGGATACCCTCGTTCATTGAGACACGAGTCTTTTCCGCCTGCGATGTGTATTTCGTAAAGCCCATTGGTCGCAGGACTATACCAAAAAATGAAGGGGGCGGCAACGCTTATCGGTACACCGCAGCAGGCGCAGGCTTCCATGGTGCCTCGAATCCGTACGAGGGCCGGGACTTCAGGATCTGCACGAATACGAGGAGTACGTCGCGGAGCGCCGTCATAAGCCTGACGATGGTCGATTGATTCGCAGATACCTGTGTGGGGCCCGTTGAGGCCCCGATCTGGGGCGTCTGATTCTGGGAGAATGTCTCGGTCACGTGAATAGGATTCACAGCGACAGATGTCGTTGCGATCGGACGCTCAGTGTCGTAGATGCTGTTCGAAGTATTGGTCGTACCGGTATCCGTATCGGAGTTGGTATCTATGGTATCCGTGTTGAGTTGCGTCGGTGCCGACGTGGATGTCGGTGCGCTTGCCGGAGGGTTCCATTCGTACGAATTATTGAAGAGCTGGATCTGTTCGTAGTCGGTGAGCGGTCGTGTTGTCGTCGAGATGTTAGTGCTTGTGGACACGTTATATGTATACGGCGACGGCACGGTGAACGGCGTGGTCGTCGGCACCACCCACTGGATAGTTTCGTTCGGCGGCTGGTAGGTGGGGTATGTCGGATAGGTCGGTGTTGTTGGGTAGGTCGGATTTGTTGCGGTCCCTGCGCCCGACTGTGCAAGCTGTGCAGCGACCGGAGAGAATAGTGCGGCGGATTGCATCATCGATGGAGTCCAGGCGCTCGCGGAGTACGCAGCGCCGGTGTTGGTGTACGACACGCCTGTGTCATCGCTCGTCCACCCGCCCTGCGGGAGCGGCTGTTGCTTACCGTTCACCGTGCCCGACGGTTCGATATGCCACGGCTCAACGGCCATCGGATAGAATAGTCCGAACTGTGCGTAGCTCGCGTGTGCCCATTTACAGGAAGGAAGTGTAGAAATGCATTTTGGTGTATTACCGGCACCCAATTTGAAGTTCGGCCAGACACCGTCGAATGTGAGATCGGCTGCAAGACCGAAGTTGTGCTTCGAGCTACCGGGTTTGGCGACGGGTGCAGGGTTCTTTCCTGCAGCGACTTCAGCGTCATATTTCTTTCGTAGTTCGGCCTGATGCTCCTCCGATCGATAGCCGGACGTGATCCTAATCCTGCTTCCAGATGCTTCAGATGTTTTTATAAATTTTGATAGGCGACATGCGAAATCGGAATTCAAACCGCTTACGCTGGTGACTCGCCCTGTATCGTTCTTTGTCTGCAGATACGGATACGGATTCGAATCACACCCGCCGTACAAGAGCGCCTTGTCCTTGTCGCAGAACATGCCGTTGGCCGGGATAGTCGCATTCATCGCGAGGAGGCCAGCACGCTCTTCTGCGGTGATCGCGTGACAGCCTGCGGGAATACTCGAATCAAGTTGTGCTGCCGCAAAAAAAGGAGTGCTAAGAATTGTGGCGATCATCGCAAGTACAAACCCCCTGCGATGTCGCTGCATGCACTTGAGTATACAAAGGAAAGTGGCGGAAAGGCGAACATCCTGTGGAGACGCTTATGAAGCGTCGCCCGCCTGCGCAGGCAGGCACTCGGCCCACATTCCTTTCTTTTCTTTCTGAGCTCGAGATTCGGCCGTCTTGAAATCGTTTTGATGAATATACGGTTCGCGGAATGTGTATTCGCGTGCATATCCTTCTGCGACAAAGTATTGATTCGCGAGTATGCCCCCCGGAGCCGCGTCGGTCGGAACGTACACGTATGCGAGTAATCGCTGGTAGGTGTCATACATATCCTGTGTCGGATCAGTCTCGATACGCACCATCTGTCCGTCTAAAAGATCACGCGCAGCGATCGATGCCTCCTTTCCAAAACATTCCGCTCGGGTGTACGGCGTTTCGACTTCGGGTGAATCTATGCCGATCAGTCGGACCGATACGCGTTTGCCGCCCTGAAGTATCGCGATCGTATCGGCGTCGTATACCTGCATCACTTTATAGAATCCATTTATCTCCGGCGTGTCCGGCGCAGAGGGGAGCGGCACGTCGAGCAAGTACGCAGCGAGCACAAGTAGTACAAGTGCGAGGAGTAGTCGTACCTGTTTTTTCATAGGCTCAGTATGGCACTTTGCCGGGGATATCCACACCTTTATAGTCTTCACCCTTGCTTCAGAACGTTCGTTCTAATATACTATCCATATGGACGACTTCGCACAGTACCGGGATGAAATGGCGGCGTTCTACCGCAAGAACAAGCGCATGCCTACATTCTCCGAGCTCATGACGCTCTGGGGCTACAAGACCAAGAGTGCGGTCAACTACAAGCTCGAACAGATGATCGACGCAGGGCTTGTGCGCAAGGATAAGACAGGGCGGCTCATTCCACACAAGCTCGACGAAGAGGAGGGATTGAAGGTTCTCGGTCTTGTAGAGGCGGGGTTCCCGTCACCGGCCGAAGAAGAGTTGTTGGATGTACTCAGTTTCGATGAGTACCTCACGCCGAACAAAGAATCGAGTTACATATTAAAGGTAAAGGGGGACTCCATGATCGATGCGGGTATCCGCGAAGGCGACATGGTCATTGTGGAGCGTCGGGCGTCGTACAAGGTAGGGCAGATCGTGATCGCATCAGTCGACGGCGAGTTCACCATGAAGTACTACCGCAAGAACGGAGACAAGGTATATCTTGAGCCGGCCAACGAACGATACAAACCCATCTATCCGAAAGAATCCTTTCGGATAGAGGCGGTAGTGACGGCGGTCGTGCGCAAGTACTAAACAAAAAACAACGAATATGAAAAAAATAGACAACTGGCTCTCCATCCAACGATACGTTATCGAGTCCGCACTTACTCGGCCGACACAAACGCTGGTCAATGTAGAAGTGTGGGGGAGAGTGCGGGAGTCAAAGCCGAATCGCAGAACTCTCCGCCGATTCTTAACACCAGCTATTAAAACAGTCTAACCAAAACTACTATGAGGATCTCAATCACACTTACGCCGAAGCTTGCCACGTTTGTCCGCCGCCTCTTCCGCGCGCATCTGTACGTACCGACGCGCTACGAGGTATGGAATGTTTAAAGGGTAAGACACTTGCGATCGTCGATGTAGAAACGTCGGGGACCGGCCGCGATGATCGCGTCATCGAGATCGGTATCCTGCGTGTCGTCGACGGCGTGTGTACCGATACCTACCGCACATTCCTCGATCCCGAACGACCGCTCTCTTCGTGGATCACAAAACTCACCGGTATCACCGAGGGTGATCTGGAAGGCGCTCCATTGTTCGCCGACGTGGCCGACGACGTATCCAGGCTCTTACAGGGTGCGATCTTCGTAGCTCACAACGTGGCATTTGATTACGCATTTATCAAAGGCGAGTTCGCGCGCATCGAGCGGTTCTTTGAAGCCCCCTGTCTGTGCACGGTCCGGTTGTCGCGGCTTCTTTCGCCGCGGGCAAAACGCCACAATCTTTCGGCCGTGATACGGCGTCACAAGCTCTCGTGCGAATCGCGTCACCGGGCCCTCGACGATGCACATGCGCTCTGGCAGTTCATGCAGTGGGGTCATCGCCGAAAGGCACCTGCGCTTGCGCGTGCGATCGACAAACTTTTACAGACAGACCGCACTGCCGAATACTTTCGTGCACCTGCCTGCGCAGGCAGGCGAGCCCCTGAGTATTCGGAAGGTGTACGGGTAATCCGCTAACAAGGGGTATGGCATGGGGCTCATCAAGTTCGTTTCCACGAGCGATACTCCACATCGACGGAGACTCGTTCTTTGCGGCGTGCGAGGTGGCCAAGGATCCGAGCTTGCGCGGCAAGCCGGTCATAACCGGGAAGGAGCGCGGGATAGTGTCTGCCTGTACCTACGAAGCAAAGGCACGCGGAGTAAAACGCGGCATGCCCCTGCACGAGATCTTAAAAGTATGTCCCGATGCGATCATCTTGCCGTCGGATTACGAAACATACAGTCTGTTCTCGAACCGCATGTACGAGATCGTGCGCAGGTATACGCCGACAGTCGAGGAATATTCTATTGATGAATGTTTTGCCGACATCACAGGACTCAGACGAACGCTCCGTATGCCGTACGCTCGGGTGGCGGCACGTCTACAGGAGGAGCTTGAGCGCGAACTTGGCATATCATTCTCGATCGGAGTGGCCCCCACGAAGGTGCTTGCAAAGGTGGGATCGAAATGGAGGAAGCCGCACGGACTCACCATGATCCCGCTCTCGGATGCACACCTCTTCCTAAAAAAGACGCCCACGATCGGCGTATGGGGGATCGGCGCGAATACTTCGGCATATTTGCAACAGCTCGGCGTAAAGACCGCGTACGAGTACGCGGTGAAAGACGAAGCGTGGATCCACAAGTATATGGCGAAACCGTACCGGGAGATCTGGCGCGAGCTCAACGGAGAAGTGGTGTACGAGCTCGACGTCGAAGGTCGCGAATCGTATCAGTCGATCAGTAAGACAAAGAC
>JAGOTU010000035.1 GCA_018061585.1 Minisyncoccota bacterium
CATCAGGTGTCCAGCCGGTCGGATACTGTACCGAGAACGTGCTCGATGCATTGGTGAATATGTTGGCGGTCGGAGCGGTCGGTGCGCCTTCGCCGCAGTTCTTGAACGTCATGTTCTCCGGGTTGCCGCCTTCGGTGATGAACGCTTCGTTGCCCTTGTTCCAGAACACGATCGATTCGTCGGCGCTTGCGTAGCGCGCGCCGGATGCGCTCATCGCCTGCGGGAGCGAGAAGTTGCGACCGTCAGAGAGAACGATGTCGACAGAGTCTGCATAGTAGGCAGCAGAGATCGTTTTGTTCTCTGCACACACATACGACACCGTATTGAGCGGAGTCTTGGTGCTGCCTCCCATTGCAAAGAAGTAGTAGCCTGCTCCGGTGAGGAGGATGATAAAGATGATTCCGACGATGTATTTAGCCATAAAGGGTATCCGTTGGGTGAACGATTATGGCTGAATAGTCTCATATATGAGCGCGCACGAAAGGTTGACAAAACCTAGCTATTTTATCTTCGTATTTACGCCTTTAGGTGTTTGAAGCCGCTATGTCAAGGCGACGCCTTGACATGTGTACCGTGGTCGAAGGGACCCCGAACAAACTTACTGAAGGAGCGGTGCGAGGCTCGGATACACGCGATCCGCGATGATCCGGTTCCCCGCATCGTTCGGGTGGATACCGTCGGCCATGTATTGCTTTTCGCCGAACAATCCCTCGAGCACATCGGGCACGAATGCCGCACCTGTTTCGTCGGCAAGTTTTTCAAATTCTTCGGGATACACACCATTCACTACCCCACCGCGCACACCGATCAACAGCACGATCGATCCGCGTTTTTGAATGTCGGCAATGATGGTGCGCAGGTTCGCAAACGTTTCTGCCGGCGGCACACGCTGCAATGCATCGTTCCCACCAAGTAGCAGTATCACGACCTTCGGTTTATATGCATCAAGGTCTTTCAGCCGGTCGACACCCTTTGCAGTCGTGTCACCGTTGACTCCCAAATTCACGATCGGCTCCCCTATTTGTTCCGACAAGAGCGTCACGAAATCTTTATTTGCATTCGCCCCGAACCCGACCACCAAGCTGTCGCCGAAGGCGACGACGTCGGTACCCGCTGACGGGTAATTGGTGATCTTTGCGGCGTCCATGCGATAGAGCAACGCAAACATCCCCGCCACGGCGAGTATGCCGACGAGTAAGAGGACGTGCTTCTGCTGCATACTTTTTTGACTATTCGTCGCTCCCGAGGACGTCCTTGGTCTGGATCGGACTCTGGATGCCCGGCGTCCACTCTGCCTGGATGGCACCGAACTGTTTTTCGTAGTCGGCTACATTGTGCGCCAGATTCTGCGCGAGGCGCTTCATGTGCTGGGGCGTGAGCGCGTAGGTGGTTCCCGTTTCCCCGGTGAGCATACCCATCACAAAGAACTCCTGTGAAAATGCCACCATGATGTTCTCGCAAAACTGCTTCGGAATTTTATTGAAGTCCATATGTGTGTCGCTAGCGATTAGAGAGTGGAGTATAACAAATCGACCTCCCGCATGCGCGGAAGGCCGATGTGATCGTCTACGGTGCTACCGTAACTACTTGTGCGCGGCGCTCAGAGATGCGCGCATTCACCGCGTTATAAAAATCGAGCCGGTGCTGATCGTAGGGCGGTTCGTTCTCGTTGAGCAGCCTGCTTGTACGACCGAACGTAAAGCGAGCGCGACAGAGCGCAAGCCGCCCTCTGGTGGTGCGTACGATACCGCGAACCCGTCGCTCAGCCATGGCATTACTCCTACCTTGTCGGCCTCTGCCCGAATCCTAGCCATACCCCGCCCCCTCCGCAAGCACCCCAAACCATCCGACATATCTCACATCATAATAAGAATCCTATAGGATTCTTATTATGCAACCATTTCGCAACGACATTACACGAATGTTGGTCGGAATAATGATAGACAAATAATCAAAGTCGCCTGCTGTCGTAGGCCCAGTGCAACAGCGCCTGGCGTTGCACCGGACGACACGAGAGGTCGCCGGGCAGACACGCGTTGCGCAGTTGCGACACATGGCGCGTGATCGCACGCCACCGCTTGATCTGCCGCGCATCTTCCTCCGGGATGCGCCTCCCCATCGAGTATCTGCAATACCACTGGAACCACCCACGCGGATCGTGCGCAGATATCCACCCCTTTTCCTGCCACACACGGAGCGGTTGCGATGCTTTGACCTTGAAGAAATTCACAGACTTGTCGTATCCCCCGCTCGGAGAGAGCTTCGCGTTCTTGAACCAATCGGCGGGAAATTCTTTCGCATCGCTTCCAAAATATGCACCACCGAACACGCCGAGCGAAAGCATTTGTTTGGGCGTGAGATCGGGAGTGAATCCGGGATCGAACTTTGTTCGTTGAGCCATATGTGTCTCGGGATTGTAGCGCAAAACAAAAGGGCCGGTCGATGACCGGCCCCACACCTGTGCTCACCGTGCGTTCGCACGGTCGCGAATGATCTTTGCCTCATCTGCTTCGCGGATATCCCACGCACGCCGGGTGTCCGCTTCCGCGAGGGCGGTCTGATTCATCGCCTTGTGGATCATGGCGCGCAGATCGTGAAAGTCGGCCACGCCGGGCTTGAGGTCGATCGCCACGTTCGCAGAATCCACCGCGTCATCGTAGCGCTTGAGCTCGTAATCGACCCGCGCGAGGTTGAACCACGATTCAGCCCGCTTCGGATCCAGATCAAGAGCGCGGACCATATCGGGCCGAGCGCGCTTGTAGTCGCCCTTGAGCGCATACGTCGTTCCGCGATTCGCGTAGACCAGTGTGAACTCTTTCATCGTGAGGATCTGCGAGAACCGCACGATCGCCTGATCGTACTTCTTGTCGTTGAGGTACCGATGCGCGATCTCGTACAGCTCGGTCATGCATGAATCTTCGTACACCTTGTACAGCTGCATGCAGGACCACGGTTCGATGTAGTTCGTGGTCGATTGTCGCTGCTTGCGTGCAGCGAACGCGGCACCCGCAAAAGCGAACATCAGGACGATGAACACAAGCGCCGTAATTGCGGCGATACGCTTGGTCATTGCACTCTCCTTCTGTGCGGCTCCATGCCGCGACCTTCCGCCACTATAGCCCTACAGTATTTGACTGCGCAAACCGGAGGACGTACCGTGCGAATAGAGGAAACAAAAAGGATCACGTCACTCGAACACGGGGAGTTTGAAATGAAATGCATCGGACGCTTTTTCATTCTAGCCTTCGTTCTGTTTGCTGGGCCTGTGAGCGCACAGGAGATCTGCGCGAGCACACCGGATAGTCTTGCGGCAGCAAAGCGTGCTATCGCCGAGATCACTGCGCTTGCACGACCGGCGGCCCCGACCATTCCGGTACAAGGATTATGGCCGCTCGATGAAAAGTTACGCGAACTCCAGCAAACGTTCCCGCCGGGGTCGCTCGTAACACCGTGGGGTGCACCCGCCTCGCCGTACATGTACAAGCAATTCGAGCAGCGCGCAGAACAACCGGAGGAGAAACGGTTCTCGTGGTACGGGTATCGCCACAAGGAGCTGCACGCAAAGGTGATACCAGAGCTGCTGCAAAGAACCGTGGGCAAGAACTGTTGCAACGGCGTCTTTGCCGGCGAGTGTCGTGTGAGTCGGTATGTGACCGACGGTGTCGGCAAGCGCCGCGTTCTGATCGACGACCTGGAATGCGACATCACCGACGACACTCGTATCGTACAGCTCGATACGTTCGAGGAACAGGACACGATCGTTGTCTGTGCGCACAAAACAGCCGATCCGGTACGCGGGTACCCACGATACTGCCCACGCACCTACTGCATCGGCGGCGGTCGGCAAGGAATTTAATGCACCTGATCTAACGAATACGAAAACGGCCCGCTGATCGCGGGCCGTTTGATATTAATTCTTCCCCTTCTCTTTTTCTACACGTATTAAAAAATACACGCATCTGTCCCGGTCGGGACAGATGCGTGTATGTTGATCTACAACAATTTCAAGTTGTCCGATGTGAGATTACTTTTCTTCGAGATCCAGACACAACCCATTAATACAGTAGCGTTCGCCCGTTTCGGTCGGGCCATCATCGAACACGTGGCCGAGGTGTGAGCCGCATCGCGCGCATGTGATCTCGGTGCGGTTCATGCCGTGCTGAGTATCGTTGTGAGTCACGACCGACCCCTCGATCGGTTTATCAAAACTCGGCCAGCCGGTTCCGGAATCAAACTTGGCACTCGAATCGAACAGCGGATTGCCGCAGACTTTGCATCCATACGTACCGTCGGCCTTCTCGTGCACGTATTCGCTGGTAAAGGGCTTCTCGGTGCCTTTTTCGCGGAGAACTGAATACTCCTCAGGTGTGAGCATGGTTTTAATCTGATCCTCTTCGGGCAGTGGTCGTTTCATACAGGCAGTATAGCAAATTGGACATCGCATGATTGGCGTGGCATTGTTGCGGCAGTCAATTCAGAAGTCCAAACGGACACAAGGAGTTCACGATGAGCACGGAATTGCGCCATGGGATGCTCGCTCGCTGGCGGCGGTTGTGGATCGACCGCGCAGCGCCCGATCCCACGATGACCGACGAGGCATTCGAACGCCTCTACCTGCTGTATACCGACCCCGCCCGCGGCTACCATGGTCTCGACCATATCCGATTCTGTCTCGACGAGTTCGAGACCGTCCGGCACCTCGCGCGGCACAAGCATGCACTCGAAGCTGCGATCTGGTGGCACGATGTGATCTACGATCCGAAGCGCGGCGACAACGAACAGAAGAGTATGGAGTTCGCCGAGCAAGAGCTCGTGTCGTTCGGCGAATCACCGCACTTCATCGCGAAGGTCTCCGGCAACATCATGGCAACAGTCCACAAGGGCGGCATCATCGATACAGACCAGCAATTGATATGCGACATCGACCTGGCCGGACTCGGTACTCCGAACTTCGAGATCATGCGCGCCAACAGTCGCGGTATCCGCAAGGAATACTCGTTCTACCCCGAAGCGGATTATGTGAAGGGGCGCACTGCGATCCTCAACGGCTTCGCCGATCGCGACAGCATGTACTACACGCCGCACTTCCGTGCGAAGTACACCGAGCAGGCCAAGCAGAACATCCGGCGCGAAGTGGCGGAATTGCCGGAACTCGCGAAGTTCCACTTTCCCTCCTTCGCGATCTGACCTGATCATTCACCAAACGAAAAAGCCCGGAGCGATTCTCCGGGCTTTTGTTTTTTGCTTTTGGTAACTTAGCGTCGCGACTTTATACGATCGTTCTCCGTGAGGAACTGCTTTCGCAAACGGACGGATGTCGGGGTGATCTCCAAGTATTCGTCTTCGGCCATGACTTCGAGGGCGCGTTCGATCGAAAGAATGAACGGCGGCACGAGGTTGAGCGCTTCGTCGGCCGACTTGGATCGCATGTTGGTGAGCTGCTTGCCCTTGGTCGGGTTGACCATCATTTCTTCGCCCTTTGATGTGTTGCCGATCACCTGACCTTCGTACACTTCCGTCGCCGGAGCTATGTAGAGGACGCCGCGATCCTGCAGGTTCCACAACGAGAACCCGAGTGACTTACCGGATGCCATCGAGATCATCGATCCCACCTGGCGCTTTACGATCTCGCCTGCGTACGGCTGGAAGCCGACAACGCGGGACGAAAGGATTCCTTCCCCCTTCGTATCGAGCACGAACTGATTCTTGTAGCCGAGCAATCCGCGTGTCGGACCCTCGAAGATAAGTCGAACGGAATCTCCGTGGACCTTGAGGTCTTTCATTACGAACTTACGAATACCGAGTCGCTCTATGATCGCACCCTGGTAGGTAGACGGTGTGTCTACCACGACTTCCTCGAATGGTTCGAGCTTTTTGCCTTCTTCCTCGCGGATGATGACCTGTGGCTGTGACACCTGGAGTTCGAATCCCTCGCGTCGCATGTTCTCGAGCAAAATGGAAATGTGGAGCTCGCCACGTCCGGAAACCTTGAATGTGTCGCCGCCGTCGAAGTTCACGCGGAGTCCCACGTTGATCTCGAGCTCGCGCTCAAGACGGTCGCGGATCTGACGAGTGGTCACGAACTTACCCTCGCGACCTGCGAACGGTGAATTATTGACGAGGAAGTTGAGCGTGATGGTCGGCTCGTCGACTGCGATAGCCGGGAGCGGTTCGACGTTCGGATCGTTGGTGATAGTTTCGCCGATGAAGATGTCAGGTAAACCGGCAATAAGAACGATGTCGCCTGCGCTGACTTCCGTCGCATCCACTTTCTGGAGACCGTTGAACGTATGCATCTTGGTTATCTTGCCGGGACGGGTCTCGCCTGTCGGCTTTTTGACGAACACGGTGTCCCCTGCCTTGAGCACACCTTCGTACACGCGCGCGATAGCGAGTCGGCCCAAGAAGTTGTCGTAACCGAGGTTGAACGGCTGGAGGCGGGCAGGCTTGTCGTTGAGCGCCTGATCAACCGGCTTTACGTGTTCGAGGATGACGTCGAGGAGCGGCGAGAGATCGGACGACTCGTCGGTGAGCTTCTTTTTTGCGATGCCCTGTTTGCCGATCGCGTATACGACCGGGAAATCAGACTGTTCGTCATTCGCTCCGAGCTCCAAAAAGAGTTCGAGGACCTGGTCTTCGGCACGAGCCGGGTCGGCTGCCGGTTTGTCGATCTTGTTGATGACCACGATCGGCTTGAGGCCGAGCTCGAGCGACTTCTTGAGCACGAAGCGTGTCTGCGGCATCGGGCCTTCCTGTGCGTCGACGATCAAAAGCACCGAGTCGATCGAGCGGAGCACGCGCTCGACCTCGGAACCGAAGTCGGCGTGACCGGGAGTATCGACGATGTTGATCTTGGTGTCCTTATAGAAAATAGCGGCATTCTTGGAATAGATAGTGATGCCGCGCTCCTGTTCGAGCGCATTTGAGTCCATCGATGCACCACCGACACCCGCCTGCGAAAGAATCGCATCGGTGAGCGTTGTTTTGCCGTGGTCGACGTGCGCAATGATTGCAATGTTTCGAATCTCCATAGTGAAAAATGTTGTTTTAAAGCCGGCTCCCCTTACAAAAGAAAGGCCCCCGCTGGGGCAACCCGTTGCGAGCAATATACAGCGAAAATGCCGATATTTCAAGCCCACGGTGCCTGAAATAGAAAAACGGCGCGGGAGGGTCCCGCGCCGTTCGTGGTAGCCGCCCGAAGGCAGCGAAAGATCAGATCTTGGCGGTACGACGGAGCTTCTCGGCGAAGCTCTCGCGGGCGCTCTTCAAATCGTCGGTGACGTCGTCGAGCAGCGCGAGTGCAACCGGCGCCGCGATCGCCAGACGCATCTGGACCGACTTCGCGGTGTTGACCGAGGGCTTGTCGACGAAGGCCTGGATCTTGGCGATCAGGCCGGGCAGATCGATCGAATACTCCTTGAGGCGCTTCTGCAGATTGCTGAAGGCCTCCTTGTCGTCGGTCTTCGCCTTCGCGAGGACGCCGGCCAGGTGCTGCACGAACGCGAAGTCCTTGTTCGCATCCGGCTCGCGGAGGAACCGGGCGATCTCGGCGCCGGCGTGACCGGCGTACATGTTGAGCTTCAGCGTGAGCGGCACGCCCTTGTCGATCAGCGAAAGCAGCGAGAGCTTGCGCTGGTTGCGACTCGGCGGATTGTCGATCATGTTCTGCACCATCTCGCGGAGGCCGAGCGGGTCTTCGCCGTTCTTCATCCGCCGGATGTCGCTGATCGAGGCCTCGCCGGAGTGCAGCATATGCGGGCCGTCGGGCCCCATCGCCATCACCCGCACTTCGCCCTTGCCGAGGATCTCGTCGAGTTCGTCCTCGCCGAAGATATCGGCGAGCATGTCGAGCGGATCGCGCGACGGACGACCGAAGAGGCCGGCGCCGCCGAACGGACCGTCATCGTCGAGGCCGAACAGCGAGTCGCCGCGTGGCGATGCCGGATGACCGTGGCGTCGCGGGCCGTTCTCGATCGAGTCGATCAGCATGCTCAGAAAGTCGCCGGGACCACCCGATTCGCGACGCCCCTCGCCCATCGAATCCAGGAAACTGCTCATGTGATGGTCGCCACCGTTGCCGCCGAAGCGATCTCCACGCGTAAGCTGACCGGCATTCGAGTCGTGATCCGTCATTGTGTGCTCCCAAATGTTGCAATAGCACCCTGTATTTGTGCCGGCGAGACAATAACACAATTTCACAATTATGCAAGTGCCGGTCTTTGGAGTTCGTTATGATCCAGGCCCCTCAATTTTTCGACTCCAAACATCTCTAACACTGCAGGAGGCCCCAAATACGAGGCGCGAAAAAAGCCCGGTCCTGAGCCGTACCTGAGTACGGTGAGGGCCGGGCTTTTGAACGCAACGAAGTAGTTGGGATCTATCTGCAGCGTTAGAGCTGGGG
>JAGOTU010000036.1 GCA_018061585.1 Minisyncoccota bacterium
TGTTCGTACGTGCTGTAGGATGCGCCGTTGGCAAGATCCAGTGTCTTTGCTTCGTACGCATTCGGCGTATTGTTGCCGACCGGTCCGATGGAATACGGATCCGTACCCGGATTTCCGCCGATCACATTCGACGCCTGGTAGTTTGCCTGCATCGGGAACACCGCGCTCCCGCTCGATGATGCGGTGGCATGTGTGCCGTCAACATATTTCACGATCGTAACCGCGGAAGTGGTTGCGGCTGTCGGTGCACATGTCGCATTCCACACAATGATGTACTTGTCAGTCGTGATGTTCGTCAGAGCGGGGCTCGTGGTTGAAGAGCTGCTCGATGCGGCTCCGGCGAGCGTATCCCCGCTCGTGTACCCCACCAATCGATATTGCGAGCCGGCTGCACAGTCCGGGCCTACGACTGCTCCGGTCGATGTGCTGGTCTGTTCACTCGCGCTGTAGCTTGCGCCGGATGTCATTTCCGCAGTTGTCGCTTCGTACGGATTCGGATTGTTGAATCCGGTCGGACTGAGCGAGAACGTGCCGCTACCCGAGCCGGTGCTCGTGGAATTCCATGTCGCCATGATCGGGAACGAAGACGTTGCCGTGGATGTGGCATGCGCGCCGTCGATGTATTTCACGATCGTAACCGTGACCGGTGCCGGCGAGAAGTTGTAGGTCGCGCTGTTGATCATCACGTTGTCGATGAGCGTCGTCTGCTCATTGTCTCCGCCGGACGCTGCTGCGCTCCAGCCGGAGTCGACTACGATACTGATTCCGAGGATTTTGCCCGCAAGCACGTCGGCAGGAGCCTGACTATAGGTCCCGAGTGGTCCGCCGAGCTGTGTGAAGTCCCAGCGCCCCGCATCGTTATTACCGATGAGATTGCCGGACGGAGTCCACGTGTTCTGGCTGCAACCCGTAAAGCTCGGAGACGGTCCGAGGTATACAAATATATTGCCGTCAGAAACACTGTCGTTGTTCTTGTCTATTCGGATCTGGAATCGCGGAGATCCGGCTCCGCAGTTGTCGTCGGTCACATTGAAGTCCGTGCTCAGCTGTGAAAGCGAGCTGAACGTAGTGCCGTTGGCATCGTCAAAACTGATGCCACTGAAGTCGTCGGTCGTGGTCGCGTTGCCGGTGTTTGAAACGAGTACGACGTTATCTGCTCCCTGGGTAGCGCCCCCGAAGAGCGATGACGCTGCCTGAGAAATAGTTGCTCCGGAGAGAAGGACCGCGAAGACCATCGCGACCGCTATCAATCCGGAAAGAAGTAATGATGTTGTTCTGGTCATATTTTTTAAGTTACGTTGAACTGATAACTACACATTCCGTTTGATTACTTGATCGGGAATGTCGACTGCCTACAAACTGGTAATCACTAACGAATAACGAGGTGGGCCCCCGGCAAAAGCTGTTCCGACGAAGAGCTCTTACCGGGGGCGAGGTTCCCGAAGGAACCCCGATCCCGTTCAACAAGCCGCTCAAAAATGACTAGTGTCGAACACGCACAAGCGTCGTGTTCATGATGTTGATCGCACCTGCGTTCGAAGTAGAGCTGCCCGTGTAGACTTCTCCACCGGAGCTCCCTTCGCCGCCGTCACCACCGTTGCCGGCTGTTGCGCCTCCGTTGTTGTTGTTGCCGCTGCCGTCAACCTCAATATCTCCCGCCCAGCCGCCGCTTCCTCCACGGCTTCCGCGTGCGCGGTTATCGCCCGTGACTGCTGCAGCTTCGGTTCCGTTGATGATCATGCTCACTCCTTCGTCGTTATTGGTGTCTACCGTAACGCTCGAGCTATTCATGTCTTCATCGCAACCGCAGTTGCCGTCGGATCCAAGATCGACCTCTGTGCTATTGAGGATGTTCTCCGTTCCTGCGTCAGCCATGGCATCACCCGTTTCTATGAGTCCGCCTGCAGCTGCATTACCGCCGTCACCACCGTTGCCGGCAGTTGCACCTCCGTTATTGAAGTCGCCGCTGCCGTTCTGGATGTCCCCACCGGAACCGCCTCGCCCACCGCGGCTACCCCCGGCAGTGTTGTTACCGGTCGCTGCTACCGCCGAGGTGGTGTTGGCGATCATGCCGGAATTCTGACTGGTAATAGTGATCGAACTAGAATTCATGTCTGCGAATGCAAGTGGTGCAATCGCGAACGCACCCAAGGCTGTCGCTGCTGCCGTAGCAAGAGCCGCAGACTTTCGAAATATTGTGCTTTTCATATGATGTGTATTCTTTAACAATTTTGTAATAAGTAATGTTTTGCTTTCACATAACGCGAACGCATGTTCATCGACCTTTGATCGAACTTGCACAGAATGCGACGAGTGCGGTGAACCGATGATGAACGCGGCGCGGCATTGTATTAATCCAATCATCATCCAGGTCGTTGTATGTGAAGTCATCTTCACATAACAGAACACGGCCCTGTTGGGGCCGTGTTCCTGGATCGTCGCGCGCGATCCTAGATCTTTTTGCGCGCGAGAACGATATACGATGCGCCAAGGAGCATCGCGAATCCCGAGTACAAGAGGATCAAACGAGTGTCTGTCGAATCCCCTGCTCCTGTGTTCGGCACCCCTGGCATCTCGATCGTGTTACCGAGCACCTCGCCTGGCGAGAATCCGCCGCCACCGAGGACGGGGCCCGCTGTCGAGATCGGACCATTGCCGCCGCCTCCACCTCCCCCGCCGCTTGAAACTCCGCCGCTTGGTGTGCCTCCTCCTCCACAATTACTTACGCAACCGCCGCCTCCACAGTTCTCTGTGCATCCACCCCCGCCCCCCGGTGTGGTCGACGACATATTGGTAAATGTGCAGGTTACCGTGTCCCCAGAGGAAATAGTGAACTGCCACCCGAGCGCGCCGCTCACTGCTCCTGTTGTAGTCGCATTCGATATACAGACGCGCCCTGTCTGGGTCCAGCCCGCTCCGAGAGCATCTTCGGAGATCGTGAATGAACCCGGATTCACAAGGAATTGCACAGTCGCGGTGTTACCCGATGTCGTAACTGTGGTTGTTCCGGATTGAGTACCCGCGATCGTGAATCCGAACGCTCCTTCGCCGCCGATCGTGTTCTTAACCAGGACCACGCGTGTAGAGTTCGGAGTTGTAGTTCCACCGGGCGGAGGACACTCGCTCGAATATGTGGGGATCGGCCACCCCATGCCTTGGAGTAGCACACACTTGACGAATGGCCCGATCGCGGAAGTTCCGTTACCGGATATACCGCCGCTCTGCGTGATCGAATCTGCGATCTGTGCACCAAGGCCAGAAGTAGAAGTAGCGGTCGATGTAGCTCGGTCGATCAGATCACCGATGTCAGGAATGTTATCGAAGATCCCTGCGATACCGCCCGGGATCGTGCTGGTGCTCGTTGTTGATCCGGATACCGATGATGTTGTTGAAGCGCTTTCCGAGCGCGCTCGGGATATCTCGTCGAACACGTCACGTACGTTAACGCGCATCGTGGGGGTCGATACGCAATCAAGAGCGGAAGACGAGCTTGATGCTGCGCCCGAGCATGGCATATTATTCGTGTCTGCATGAGCTGAGAGCGCGCCGATACACGCGAACGCAAAAAAGACCGACATGAGGAATAAGACTGAGCGACTGATAAAAAGACCGCCTATGCGGGAAAGTGTTGATCTCATAGGGTCTCATCTTCATCCGCAGGCGATGAAGGAGTAGTGAACGGTCACGCTTGAGGTCGGCCCATTCTATAGACAATGAATCTTTTGTGTGATATAATTGAAACTGGTAAACAACTCATCAACCTCGAGGATAACCAGATGTGGGTCACACTTCCCTTCGTTCCCGGCGTCGGCGTTCATCAGGTTCTTCTGCCGAAGAACTTCAAGAAATCTCTCGCCGACTTTGCGACGATCAAGGATTTTCTGAAAGCGGTTCGCGATGAGCACGCCCGCGATCACGCATCGCGCTGATCATTCGATCTTTCCAGATAAAAGACTGCGTTCGCGCGGTCTTTTCGTTTTTGGGCTGTTACAATTCCTCTATATGGACCTTCGCGAGAGACTCGCACACCTTATCAAAGGTGATGTTGTCGATGATGCGGAAACGCTAAAGAAATACAGTCGCGACACGAGTGTGTTCGAACGCACACCGAAGGTCGTCGTGTTCCCCAAAGGCGAAGACGATGTCTCTGCGATCATAAAATACACGCACGACGCGCGAGAACGAGGCGAAGACGTCTCCGTCGTTGCACGCTCTGCCGGGACCGACATGACAGGCGGACCGCTCACCCGGTCTATTTCGCTCGCGTTCACGAAGTATATGAACAAGATCATCAAGGTAGATGACAAAGCGGTAACGGCTCAGCCGGGCGTCTATTATAGAGACCTTGAAAAGGAGACGCTTTCAAAAACAGGTAAGATCATCCCCTCCTACCCTGCATCACGCATGCTGTGCGCGTTTGGCGGCATGATATCCAACAATTCCGGTGGCGAACTCACGCTTCGCTATGGCAAGACAAATGATTACGTACGAAATCTGAAGGTCGTCCTCTCTGACGGTTCCCGTGCTGAACTGCGTCCCATGTCATTCACAGAAGCGGAGCAAAAGGCACAGGAGCCGACCCTGGAAGGCACTATCTACCGCGATATTCGCGCGCTCCTCGAAAAGTACGAAGGCGAGATCCTCGCCGCAAAGCCGACCGTAACCAAGAATTCCGCCGGGTATTCGCTCTGGAACGTAATGGATCGCAAGACCAACACATTCGATCTGACTCAGCTCGTGTGCGGCTCGCAGGGCACGCTTGCAGTAGTTACCGAGGGCACGGTTGGGATCGTAAAGATGAAAGAGCATCGTGCGATGCTTGTTATATTCCTCTCCGACATGAACATCCTGCCCGAGATCGTGCGCCGCGTACTGGAACACGGACCGGAATCATTTGAGTCCTACGACGATCAGACATTCAAACTGGCGGTACGGTTCATACCGCAGATCATCGGCCACTTCGGATTCTCGCAAATGATCAAGCTCGGGTTCGCATTCATTCCGGAGATGTGGATGGTACTCACCGGTGGCGTACCAAAGCTCGTCCTGATGGCGGAATTCGCCGAGGATACTGACGAAGAAGCGATAGAAAAAGCGCGCGCCGCCCGTATGGCCTTGCACGGTCTCGCAGTATCCACCAAGCTCGCGAAATCCGAGGCACAGGCAGCAAAGTACTGGACGATCCGCCGTGAATCATTCGCACTCTTGCGCAAGAACCTCAAGGGCCTCTACGCAGCGCCCTTTATCGATGACCTCGTCGTGCACCCGGATAACTACCCGCAATTCATACCTGAGCTCTACGCACTATTGAACGAGCACCACCTCTTGTACACCATCGCCGGGCATATAGGTGACGCAAATTTTCACATTATTCCCCTTATGAATATGAAAGATCCGAGACACCGGCGTGAGATCATCGAACTACAACCAAAAGTGTACGAGATCGTCGCGAAGTACAAGGGCTCGATCACGGGAGAACACAATGACGGCATCATCCGTACGCCGTACCTCGGCATCATGTACGGAGAAACAATGATCAAACTCTTTGAAGAAACAAAAAGGATCTTCGATCCCCTGGGCGTGCTCAATCCCGGCAAGAAAACAGGCGGCACCATCGACGATATTAAGAACTCAATGATCCAAAATGTATAAACTCAAAGGAATCGCACTAGCGCTCGCCGCTCTGTTCGTACCATCGCTCGCCTCTGCACACGAAATATACGTGTTACCAAAAAGTGCTATCGAAGCCGGCCTTGCCGCAGTCTCTCCGAACCCGTTCAGTGCCTACTACGGCAACGAATACCAATTCTACTTCTGGGCTTTCGTTACACTCGTCGTTGTTTCTACCATATTTGCGGCGACGATCTTTCGAGTCTTCGAGAGATCAACAGCATCGTTCTTCCGATATATCAAACGCTACGCGCTCGCGTTCGTTCGACTCGGAGTGGGAGCCTGTTTTATGTTCTTTGCGTACAACAGCGCATTGTTCGGCCCTGAGTACCCGTTTGAAATGCTGTTTGGCAGCGGCCTTCTTGCGGAGGTAGCCGCATTGATGTCGCTCCTTTTCGGCATCGCCATCCTTATCGGATTGTTCACCCGATATATCGCCCTCGGTCTGATCGCCCTGTGGATATATGCGGCTACACAGGTCGGCATTACGATCCTGGATTATGCTGACTTTTTAGGGGCATTCATCCTGCTCTTTGCACTTGGAGGAGGCATGTGGTCGGTCGATCACCTGCTGAATATTCGCGGACCTTTCCGCAATGCGTCGACTCGGTTGCACCCCTATGCATTCCCCATCATGCGAACTGCGCTCGGTTTCGGTGCGATGTTCGCTGCTGTCTATGCGAAATATATTCACTCAGCACTCGCTCTTGAGGTCGTGACCCGTTACGATCTCACAAATTATTTCCCATTCGACCCCTTGTTCGTCGTACTGGGTGCGCTCATCATTGAGTTCCTGGCCGGCGCAATGCTGTTCTTTGGTGTTGCGATCCGATGGACCGGAGTCTTCTTTATCTTTTGGCTCACTCTATCACTCCTGTACTTCACGGAGGCGGTATGGCCGCACCTGATCCTGTTCACCCTTGGCCTTGCCTTGTTTTGTCACGGATACGACAAATACTCCCTCGAGGGTATGTTCTTCAAGCGCCGACACAGCGAACCGGTCTTGTAACGGATCCTACGAGCGAACTCTGTTCGCGATCATGAGCACGATAAGGAATGCGAAGAGTGTTGCTGCCATCAAGGGATACGTAATGTATCCGTATTCAAGGAGAGTGATCTGGGAACAACTCGGACCGGTAGCAGGGCACGGCAAAGATCCCGAGGGAAGCATTTGGAGCGCGTGGTGATACAGGGCGACTCCAAGACCAAGGATGGAAAGTGTGATCGAAATGAGGCGTACGGGAATATTCCTGGAGAGCGCGAGTGCGAATAGGATCACTTGTGGATACATGAATACGCGCTGCCACCAACAGAGCGGACACGGTTCGAACCCGAGGACATCCGAGTAGTAGAGCGTGAGCGCTGAGCTTACGAGCGTGGAGACGAATGCGAGCGGCAACGCGAGGGCACCCACCTGGCTGATCACATCATTGAAGCCGCTCACCTTCTTGCGGAGCAGAAGTGCGACGATAAGACCGAGGGTGACCACTTGGAGTGCAAGTGTTCCTGTCCCCAGCAGCTGATTCAGTGTATCGGTCGGCATTATACGGTTATAGGACAACCGGATGATTCAGAAATTTCGGCGAGAGTGTGCTCACCCGTGAGCTCTGTGCCATTGGGGAATTTCCATGTCGGGTAGCTCTTTACGCCGGCATCCGTGCATGCCTGGAGCTGACCCTTGCCGTCGGGAGTGGAGCACTCCTGATACGGGAGCAGTCGGGCAGATGAGCCGAACAAGCGCTTAGTCGCCTGGCAATGGGGGCACCAGAACGCGCCGTAAAAGATGACCCCTTTATCTGTTAGGCACTGTGCGAACGTATCGTATTTCCCCGGCTTTGCACTAACGTAAAAGCTTGACGCAACGCCTACAACAATAAGCATAATGATGGCAAGCCAAAAAATGGTGACGGATTTCATAGCGGATATACTATCATCTCGTCATTTTTTGGCCACGGTCTTAGACTTCTTTGGTTTTTTGTTCTGGCGGCATACCGGGGTCCCGCACATGCAACCGTATGGCCGGATGAACTCGTCGAAATACTCGTCGCCGTAGTCGATAAGCAGCTCCTCACCCATTTCGATATCCCGAGCGGCATGGATACGGATCCGGTCGTCGTCTACCTCTGCCTCAACATTCGGATCACATGAATGATTTATATACCGCGCCGTGTTCGACTCGTCTTCGCCATCGATCGTCCACGTATCATCAAGTTCGAATAGGTACTTCGTCTCGAGAGTATCGGCGAGCGTCGTCGTGATCTTCACGCCTGTGTAATCCAAGAGGTACTCGCCAAATTCAAAATCCTTGAGCGCGTAGAGGCCTTTGCCTTTTGCTCCGCCGATCTCGCGGATCTCGAACTTAGATGTGTCGTACGACATATGCGCGCGAGTATAGCATTGCACTCCGCGGCCGCGCTATTTTCGGGTCGG
>JAGOTU010000037.1 GCA_018061585.1 Minisyncoccota bacterium
TTACGAAACCAGGTGCGAAACGATGCTTCGGATGTACCCAACTCAATTTGTACGAGTGCGTTTTGCCATAGTTCCCGGTTTGTCATCATAAGATCAATTTTTTTCGTCTATGTAGTGAGAACAATGCGCGCATTATACGCACTTCGTGCGCGTATGGAATCTTGACCGACTCCGTTCGGCGTGTGCACAACTATGTGGATAACGAGTGGATAGAGAAAAAGTGTGAGTGAAGTGCGAACATTTCGGGGACGGATAATTTTCTACTGAAAATTTCCTCAGTCGTAACGCTGTGCGTCACAGCTCCTCGGCCTCGGATAGACAAAAGAGTACTTTTGTCTTTCGCTCGTCCTGTGTCGCTGATCTGCGCCGACGCGCTTCGAACGCCCCGAAATGTTCGCACTTCACTCTGGAGTGGGGAGGATTGCGTTTTTTCACCTGTTGTCGCATACTGCGCCGCATGTCGACAAAGCGAACATACCAGCCGAAGAAGAAAAAGCGTCTTGCAACCCACGGGTTCCGCAAGCGATCTTCGACCGCAAATGGTAAAGCTGTTCTCGTACGCCGCCGCCGAAAGGGACGAGCGAAGCTCACGGTCTAAGCGGCGATTCGCCCTTCCGTATGCCAAAAAAGACACGGCTTACCGGGAGCGAAATACGCCGTCTGAAACCTGAAAAAAGGCTTAATTCAAGCCTTTTTTCGCTTTCCTATTCTGCTTCGGATGGTGTCGGGAAGGCAGCCTGCGTTGTGTCCAAGAAGGTCTCTGCGAAGGCGACCATCCGGAATACGGTAAAGCGCCGTATGCGCGCGGCGCTCCGGGACATCCCTTCCCTCCCGGGAGGCGTATCGCTTGTGCTCGCAGCGAAGCGATCTACGGCAGACGTCGCATACGCAGAGCTCCGTGCGGATCTGATCGAACTCATCGGTCGCGTCCGTAGCGGGAAGTAGTTCGAGAGAGTACAATACGCCGCACAACTTCTATGATCGGTGACATATTCAATACAACCGTTTACCTGCCGATCTACAACGCGCTCGTCTATTTCGTCGATGTCGTACCGACGCACGACATCGGCATCGCTGTCATCATCGTGACGATCATCGTGCGATTCATTCTCTACCCGCTCGCACGGAAGGCGATCAAATCACAGATGGCCATGAAGGCCGTTGCTCCGGAGATCGAGGAGATAAAGAAAAAGTTCAAGGATAAGCCCGAAGAACAGGGACGGGCTATGTTCGCCCTGTACCGCGAGCGCAAAGTGAACCCGTTCTCCGGATTCCTGCTCCTTTTACTACAGCTCCCTATTCTTTTGGGACTCTACTGGGTATTTGCTATGGGCGGGTTTCCTGATGTGAAGCCTGAATTGTTGTATTCGTTCGTTGCTGTACCCCCTGCAGTGAATATGGAGTTCCTGGGCCTCATCAATATGAGTGGCCACAGCATCATCCTTGCAGTACTCGTAGCCATCACCCAGGCCATCTATACCCGTCTATCCATGGGCCCGAAGGGTACGATCACTCAGACCGAGGCGTCGTTCTCTGACGAGATGGCGAAAAGTTTCGATGTGCAGGCGCGCTACGTGCTCCCGGTCGTGATCGGTGTCGTTTCATACTTTGTGGCTGCTGCAGCACCGCTCTATTGGGTCACGAGCAACCTGTTCATGATCGGCCAGGAGTTCTTTGTAGGTCGTCGCTTTCACGGGCGACACGTGGAGTAGAAGCATCTATTTTACGCCTTCCCGTCAAGTCGCGCGGCCGGTGAATTGAGAGTATGATGCCCTTCATGCACGATACGGTTGAAACCATATTGAAAGAACTCCTCGCATCCATGGGACTCACGGCGACCGTTGCGCGCTCAGAAGCTGCCGGCCAAACGATATTTTCTATAGTGTCTTCCGACCCCGCCGAAGCCCGGGCCCTTATCGGGGCGCATGGTGATACCGTGCACGCACTCGATATGATCGTAAAGAAGATCGCCGAGAAGCGACTCCCCCCGGAAGGAGTGCAGGATCTCCATTTTCTCATCGATGTGAACGACTACCGCGTGAAGCAGATCAAGGATCTACAGACGAAGGCGCTCATGATGGCGGAACGTGCGCGTTCGTTCCAATACGACGTTGAGCTCTCCCCTATGAGTGCATACGAGCGCCTCATTGTGCATACAACGCTTCAGGATGCGCCGAACGTGCGGACGGAGTCGGCCGGAGAAGGAAAGAGTCGACGTGTTGTGATCAAATACGCTGCCTAACAAAGCTCAAAAAAACAAAATCCATCACGTATACTTTTCTGCTGAAAAGTTGCGCGACCCCACCTCGCGCCGTCGCGCTCCGGCCTTGCGACGAGGCCCCGCCTCGTCTCACATCAGTGCGGGGTTTTGTTTTGACGAGCGTTCGAACATCACGGCGTCACCGCTTTTGGCGTTACGTATTTGATCTCGAGTTTTGTCAGCTGCGGATTGATCTGGTTGAGGATGAGATACACACTCAAAAGTAGAAGTAGTCCGATCACAACGTCTCCCAGAATCTCCTTGGCGTGTGACTTTTCACCCCAGGCATCCGAAGACATGTACTGAAATCCGGCGTACGCGATTCGAAGGACCGCAAGGATCGCACCGATCGAGAGTGTGATCTTAAAGGCTGCATTGATGAATGTGCCAAGGTCGCCCGGGTTCTGGCCGGCATTCTCACCGCTCACTCCGAACACTTTCTGAAAGTCGAGATCGTTGGTGAGTGGTACGAACCCGCCTTTCGAGGTTTGTGCGAATGCGAGGGCGGGCACAATGCATGCCGCGAGAACCAAGCCGAGGATAAGCGATCGGGTTTTCATTGGTACAGATATCATACCGCTTATTCGGCTACTCGCAGGAGCCACAGTGACTTATCCGCTGCGTCTCTCCATCCGATTATCGACCCCGTCTCATCCATTGAGGGTTCTTCGACATCGAAATATGTATTCGTGTCAGACACGAAGAAACGTGTGGCGGTACCTGCTGCGGCCTCTACTCTCCACCACACATCACGCGTGTGCTCGGCGCCCTCGTACCACTTCACAAGATATCCCGGTAGCGGTGCTGTTGCCGGTACCGCGCAGTATGCGATGAGACCGACTCCCGGGGCCCACACACACTTATCAGCAGTAGTTTCAATCGGTAGTTTTACGGCTGCGGCACTTCCCGCTTTCGCATAAAGGGTAAGCCGACCGTCGACCACCTGCCCGTACAGGTACGCGTCCGCGGTGTCGTGGTACACAAGGGTCAGCCCGTCCGCGGCGGAAACGAGCGGACGCATCACGCCACTTGCGCTCACCATGAATGAATAGCCGGACGCGTTGTCGGACGCGTTCTGCACGATGACCGAGCGACCGTCTGCAAGCGCCTGGATGCGCCACTGGGAAAGCGGGGATGAGAATATTTTTTTTGAGCCGACTCCCTTCCAACCGGAGCTTACTCCGATCGATCCGCCTTCCTGGAGGGCTGTCACGTATACGATCCCTTTCGACGACACCTGATAGTTCGGGGTATCGATTGCAACGATGTTCTGCGGAAGGTACGTACCCTCGAGCACATTTGGTGTAGAGGTAGAGGTGATGACGGTCGTCGTTGCGATCGACCCGGCGAATGTGGTTACGACCTCCTGGTCATTGGTCGTTCGGAGGATCACATCACCCGAGCGGGAAAAAATAGCATCACGTACCTTGGGTATTAGTGTGTTGGTCAAACGCAAGATCGTACTGGTGTTGGGATCTGCACGCAATATATTTCCCGTCGCACGCTCCGCAATGAATACCGACGCGCCGGATGGGCCGAAGCCGAATCCTGCCACCGGCGTCTTTGTCACATGCCAGAGACGAGGAGAACGTTTGCCGATCTCTGCGGTCGATGTGCCGGACGACTCCGAGATATTCTGATACGTGCTTCCTACCTGACCACCGAATGACGCACTATCGACGTCTCCGCGCGCAGTCAGTTCTGCCGCGGTCTCAGAGGTCTTGTTCTTGATAAAAAAATACCAACCTGCAGATCCGCCGATAATAACGACGAGGAGTGCGGCGAGGATGAATTGTACGATAGTCGTTCTCATATCGATCTTCCGCTGAACGGATCAGCCCCGATCCCGGTTCCCGAGATAGAACCGAATGTAATTGCCCATGTGCCGTGCGCATCGAGCCGAAAATTCTTTTTATGCGTTAGAGACAGTTCAACGAGTCCGGTACCCCCTTCTGCACCTGCGCTGATCGTCAGTGTCGCCGGGCGGATGTTGTTGGCTTCCACCGCTGTTTTGTTCACGCGCCACAGATGAGAGAATTGCGGATCGTTCGGACCGGTCGCGGAGGCAAAATATGGGATGGCCGTGAATGTCATTTCCGTGTCGCCGATCGCCGTATCCCTCGGCACGGCCGCGTGGTACATCGTGCCGTACAGAGGATGCTCGAAGTACAAACGGACATCCGGTTCTGCGGTCGGGATAGACACCGTTCGATCGGCGCCGAGCATTTTATCCGAGGTCGTAACGTTCACACTGACCGTATTGGTCTGGGAAAATTCAGACACCGGTATTTTGAGAGAAGACTTACCACGGCCGCTGAGGAGTACTTCTCCGTTCTGTTTCCATGTGTACAGCAGCTGGGAGTCCGGAATTTCTACACCGTCTTTCATAAAGTGAGGGAGTGCCTGCAGTGTAATTGACGACCCGAGGCTTGGTAGTCGTCGGCCCCGGTACAAGCCCGGTGCGTAGGTATCTGCTTCCCACAATAGATCGACCGAAAGCGGGGTGATCGATATTGAAAGATCCTCACCCACCCCATCGACGCGCGCAGAGATATCGGCCCGCCCGCCGGAGCTTGGTGCGATGAATCGATAGACTGTCTCGCCTTCACCCTCGGACACGATAGTTCCCGCGTTCCTCCAGATGATCGTCCGCTGCGACAGGTCGAGTAGCGGGCTTTGCACGGTGAGGGTCACTGCTTCCCCCGGCTTCGGATACTGTGGGGTAACGGCCATGAAAAGCTTTTGACCATCGAACAATTCCTGTGCCGAAACAGGTAGCGCAATGAGAAGGGTTACAAGGAAGATGATGTATCTCATACGATGCCGGGGGCGACTGCGGGTTCCGTTGGCGCTGCAGGTGCCGGTGTCCCCGCCTGGTTCGGGAGCGCTGCTTTTGCGATCATTGCCGCAGCGTCTTCTTGTGCAGCTCGGCGCTCAACAATGGCCGCATCAGCAGAATTTGCGAGATCCTGTTTCGCTTTTTTGATCGCGAGGATCTGCGACGGATCCGACGTAATGATCTGATCCTCGGTGTAGGAGGCGATCACCTTGATGGCGACATGTTTGAGACCGGCGAAGAAGATGCCCTCCCCCACGTCGGATTCAAGCAACAAGTATTTCTCTTCGTCCGAGAGCTTGAATGTCTGTTGCACGAGATCGACGGATGTCGGAGATTGACGCAAGAGCATCTGGATCGATGAGTTGGTGATCATCGGTACACCGTACGGTGAATTCAAGAAGTCAGACACGTCCTGTGTGATAGTGGAGATCCCGAGGAAGTATTTTCGACCTCGCTTTGCGATGGAAAAGAGGAACGACGCCGTGTCCTCGGAACGCATCATCCACCAGGCCTCGTCGATGATAAGCAGGCGCTTACGAAGCTCTTTGCGAACCGTATTCCAGATGTGATGCGTAATGATGTACATCGCGACCGGCTTCAGGTCGTCTTCCATGTCTCGAACAGAGAATACGACGAGTTTCTTGTTCATGTCGACGTTCGTCGGCCGGTTCATAAAGCCGGACCACGTTCCCTTTGTGTACTTTGAAAGGCGCTGCACAAGCGACTCGCTGCCATCCATGCCCGAGAGCACCAGTTCGAAGTCGGAGAGGAGTGGCGGCTCTACCGCGGCAAAATTCGCATCTGCGGAAATATCCTTGAGAGCGTAGGTTTCGGTTATCGCGCGGTCGATGATCGCATCTTCTTCAGGGGTCAGTCCGCCGAGCATGATGCGGAAGAGCCCCACGAGCGTAATGATGTTGTTGCGCAAGACGTCGGCGGGAGCCTCATCCTCACGAGGGATCGGGAGGTCGAACGGGTTGATGTGGTGTTCGGACGAGAGCGAGATGTTGAAATACCGGCCGCCGACGGTCTCCGCAAGATACTCGTACTCGCGTTCAGGGTCGATGACGATGACCTCGGTATCGAACATGAGCGAGCGGAGGATCTCGAGCTTGGTGGTGTAGGATTTACCGGCGCCTGATTTTGCGAATGTGACCGAGTTGTAGTTCTCGAGCGAGAACCGGTCGAAGAGGATGAGTGACGAGTTGTGGCGGTTGATCCCGTAGAGGATGCCGCGGTCGGACGTGAGGTCGAACGATATGAACGGGAAGATCGAAGAGAGCGGTGCCGAATTCAGTTTGGTGTGCACGTCGAGCTCGTCGGTGGCAATTGGAAGCACTGAACGGAAACCCTGCTCCTGCTGGAAGAGTGCCGGGCGGATGTATACGAGACGGCTTTCAAGGATCGAACGGATCTCGGACTCGGTCTTGTCGACCTGTTCTCGCGTTGCACCGTAGATCGTGAGGTACAGGCCCACATCGAATATCTTCTCCTGTGCCTGCTGAAGCGAATCTCGGAGCTGCTCGAGGTCGGAGTATGCCGTATCGAGCATCGGGTCACGGACCATGCCCTTTTCCTCGCGTGTCGATATCTGGCTCTGTACCTCAGCGACCTTTTTCTGGAACTTACGAAGCATCTCGTTGGTATCCATCGGATGGATGAAGATCGAGATGTCGATCACTTTGTCCATGTTGATGATCGGCGCGAACCAGCCGGTCGTGAGGAATCGCGGATACGAGATGACGAAGAACGTTCGGGCGATCTTCTCTCCCAGATCAAGCTCGTGTGAACTGATCTTGAGCGCGTGCGGAGCGATAACGTCTTGCAGGTCGAGCACGCCTGTCTGGTAGATCTCGTCCGGCAAGACCGGCAACACATTCGGGCCGAGTTCCGGCTTTTTTCCCAGCAAAGAATCAAAAAGTCCCATAACTTAGAGTTTGTTGGCGAGCAACGCGAGCTTATAAACTCTTAGTCCCGCCCAAATTTTCAACCGTTTAGACGGCGTTGTTACTCTGCGTCTTAGACATCCAATTGTCTGTGCGGTTGTCATGTGGTGTTCGGAGGAAAATTTAGGTGGGGTTAAGCAAATCATAATCGCAGGCTCATTGATTTGCTAAAGACATCGGCTTCGAATCCTCGCCCGGATTGAACATCTTATAGAGGAGCTCGATCGCCTCTTCGGTGCCGAGTTGTACGGTTCGCACGCCGGTGCGCACCAATCCCTGCTGCACGATCGCGATGCGTTGCTCGAGCTGAGTCGCCTGTTCTTCGAAGGTGCGATTCTCCTCCGCGGCGTTGTTCTTCTTTTTTGCGAACGGGTTGAGCGACGAACCTCCGCCGGAGGTCGATATGACGGCCGGTGTGTATGGCACAACAACGAAGAAGTTCTTCGTCATGATGTTCGCCGCCTCGGTGAAGCTGCGGATGAACTCGATGTATTCGCGGATCTGGATACGCATGAGGTCGTCGAGCTGTCCCTTGTACGCCTCTTCGAGCGTCGCAACGTACGGTCGGATGTCGAGTTGGCGTGACTGCACGAATATCTGGCACGAGAAATCGAGCGAATTCAAAAAGTTTTGGAACTGCACGATGAACGCAGTCTGTTCGTCCTCGGATTTGAGGGCGAAGTTGATCGACGAGGCAAGGAGCACCGCGCGCAAGCCGTTATCCTTCATCACGATGATGCCATCGCGAACTTCTTTGACCGGCACGAATTCTTGTGTCGATTTGTTGTCATTCCGGCTGTTTGTCTGCGTCTGTGGCATAGATCTTATTGAGTGAGCGCCTTCAGGGCCTCGCGAGGTGTACGAATTCCACGGGA
>JAGOTU010000038.1 GCA_018061585.1 Minisyncoccota bacterium
CTTACAGATAATGTCGTGTGCGTCGATCGCGCGTAGACGACGACCTTGTCGGCGCAGGATCTTCTCGCGTGCAAATTCGAGGAGTGCGCGCAGGGGTTCCGGTCCCGAGGCTTTTCCTCCCATCACAGTGAGGCGAGCTCCGGCAGGACGAATAAGGGAATAATCGAACTCGATGTCGGATCCTTCGTACCAGGCATGCAATCCGAGTTTGAGCGCGTCGCACCAACCTTCTTTCGAATCTCCAACCGTGTGCACTCCTTGTTTTCTGTTCGTCTGTCGGCGGATCTGCGGAAGTTTTTCGATATTCTGACTTTCAACGGCAAATCCGACACCGCATCCCTGCATCGAGAGATACATGATCTCGGCAAGGTCATCGAGCGCTTCCGGGGCAATGAACGTGCAGTTGTATGCGCATGTATTGCACCGCCTCGCCGCCTCGCCCGCGAACTGCATGAGTCGCATCGATGGCATCACGTCCTGTCGCAGTATCGCCTCGCGCACCTCGGTGTACTCATCTGCCGAGAGTTTCGTTCCGAGGTTCTCCTTCATAAAAGATATGTACCGGTCCACTGTTTCGATCCATGTCTCGCGCCGCCCCTCCGATTCGATCCATCTTGCGTAGGTGCGCAAATAGACGAACTCGCCGAGCGGATTGTCCTTGAAGTATTTCCGACTCGCGTCCGCGAGCTTGCGGACGTGCTCCGGGACCACGCGTCCGACTTCGCGTATACGTGTGCGCTCCGCGCGATAGAGAATAAAAGCTTTAGCGCTTGCAGGGAACTCGAGGATCATAAGCATCTGCTCGACGACATCCTGTACCCCCTCCACAGTCGGGACCACGGGACCCGATCCCTGTTTTCCCATCGTGAGCGCTCGCAAGACAGCGTCGGCGATCCTTTGCGGCGCGTCATCTCGAAATTCACCTGCCGCCCGCATCGCTTTTTCCACCGCACGCGTGATCTTGTGTATATCAAACGGTACGCGCGCGCCGGTACGCTTTACGATCTCGCTGACGATGGGGGATTGTTTGGTGGTCATACAGGGGTGGGATGATATATTGATAACTATCTATACATAATATATATAGACGGTCATCTATGAATAAGAAATCGGTGGGGATAAAGCGCGGCAAATCAAAAACAGTGAACAGTCAAGGTGAGGTCACTCGCCCGCGTCCGTCATGGGTTACGAGCGGGGAGGAACAACTCTGTCCCGAGTGTTTTAAGGTGGTGGGCGACAAAAATCGCTACAAATTGGTATGCGCGCTCGGCAAGGCCCCGCAAGGAATGAACGTCAAGGAATTGACCGCGCACCTGAAGTTGAAACAGCCGACGGTTACGCACCACCTCAATGTGTTGCGGTCCGTTCACGCGGTCGAGGGAGAAGACGCCGGTCGAGAGCGGATCTATCGGCTCAATCGGGATGCACACTGTTTCGAAGAATGTAAGATCCCGTACTAACGGAGCAAAGAACTCGCGCTACACAAAGCGACCCCGGTTCAATGAGCCGGGGTCGCTTTGTTACTTCGTTCGATCCAACGATGAAGATCCGGGAATGATTACTGCGTTGTGTAGTCGGTCGTGGAGTAGACCTTGTCTCCGGAAACCGCGATACCGACTCCCGCGTACTTGTACGAGCCGAGGATGTTCGCACGGTGACCCGGCGAATTCATCCAGTCGTTCACGATCTTACGAGCTGAATCCTGTGCTGAGAGTTTGTAGCCGGACATCCAGTGAATATTCTCTGCGTATGTCTTCCACTCATACTCACCGTTCGTTAAGCGGCAACCCGCATTGCATCCTGAAAGGTTCGTGTGCTCAAAGTAGTTCTTCGAGAGCATGTCCGCACTGTGAGCGCGGGCAATGTTTGCTACACGCGTGTCCGCGATAAGTGCAGGCAATCCGCTCCGGGCGCGGGCATTATTCGTTTCGATGAGGACGTACTGCTCGATCTGGGACACGGCGTCTGCCGACGATGCGGGCACTGTTGCGGCAGGTGCAGTGGTGACCCTGGTACCCACGGGCTGTACGGTGCTTGTGACCGGCTTGACCGAGGGAACGGAAGCTCGCCGTGGCGCATGCTGTTCGATGCGTGCCGAGCGCGCGCTTTGCGTTTGTGTGAGCATCAATTGTGCCCGCTTGAGCTCGAGTAAAAGAAAGAGTAACTGATCCATGATGTTTGAAGTTAATGTAATGTCGACGTAAAGAACTCCTCAATAAGTTAAACTGCACTAAAACTACTAATCACTCATTCGACTTTCACATGGAAGATGCATGAAGTGAACTTGTTTTCCTCTCGGGGCGTACCGTAATGCTTTTTTCATGATGTACTTCATGTATGCTGCGTTCGATATCGCGAATATGCTCATTATTCTCGCCCTCGTGTTCATGATAGTTTTGCTCGCTCTTTTTGAGCGATCCGTCGCGTCGCGAAAAGTCGACGCCCCGCCGAGTGACCACTTCGACGGCACTCGTTTTTTTAATCCGAATATGCCACCGCGCCGGGAGGAGGGACCGAAGGACCGTTCGGTATGGGTATGGTTGCTCACCCGCTCGCGCGGCAATTGGCGTAAACTCGCGGTCGAGCAAGTGAGGCCGCACGAACGGGTCACCGACGGTTTGCGGATCACGTACGTAAATCATGCGACGGTACTTTTGCAGTTCGCGGGACTCAATATCATCACGGACCCGGTGTGGTCATACCGCGTGAGTCCGTTCTCATTCATGGGCCCTGTCCGCTACGCGCAACCGGGGATAGCGCTGCACGATCTGCCGCCGATCGATATCGTGTTGCTCTCACATAACCATTACGATCATATGGATATCGCGACGCTCGCACATATCACGCGTACATCTAACCCCCGCATCTATACCGGGCTCGGGAATGCGGCATATCTTGAACGAAAGGGAATTACCGGCGCCGTCGATATGGATTGGTGGGAACGTCGCGCCGACGGTGCGGTCACGATCGTGTCCGTGCCCGCGCAGCATTTCTCGGCTCGCTCACTCAGCGATCGTAACTGCACGCTCTGGTGCGGCTTCGTTCTGGAAACGCCGCTCGGAAATATATATTTTGCGGCCGACACGGGTATCGGACCGTTCGTGGACAGCATCAAAAAGGCATATGGATCATTTGTGTTCGGTTTCATTCCTATCGGTGCGTACGACCCGGCGTGGATGATGCGACCGGTACACACGGATCCCGAGGAGGCGCTTCGCATGCATGACATTCTGAATATCCGCACATCGCTCGGGATACACCACGGCACGTTCAGACTGACGGACGAGCCGCAAAATGAACCTGCCGAACGCATAGAGCGCGATAGGGGACAGCGGGACTTCCGCGTATTGCCAAATGGTGGCACTGTACTTTTGAAAGTATAGTTTTGAAACGTGGCGAGGGGCTGTGGTAAGGTGGTTCACTATGACACGGGACAAGATCGCCATATTAAGCGGCATTATGCTCGGCATGCTGCTTGCGGCGCTCGATCAGACGATCGTCGCGACCGCTATGCCGCGTATCGTCGAAGAATTCAATGCGCTCTCGCATTTGTCGTGGGTCTTTACCGCATACATGCTCGCCTCTGCTATCACGGTGCCGATCTACGGAAAACTCTCTGACATCTTCGGTCGTCGCGGGCTATACCTCATCGGTATCATCATTTTCCTCGTGGGCTCTGTTCTTTCCGGCCTCTCACAATCGATGCTACAGCTCATTTTGTTCCGCGGTGTTCAGGGCATCGGCGCCGGTGCAATTATGGTGAATTCTTTCGCGGTGATCGCCGACGTGTTCCCGGTGCGTGAGCGCGGCAAATGGCAGGGATTGTTGGGGGCGATGTTCGGCGTAGCGTCAGTCGCAGGCCCGCTCTTGGGCGGATTCATCACCGACAACTTCTCGTGGCGCTGGATATTCTATATAAACATTCCGCTCGGCTTCTTGGCTATGGTCGTTCTCTGGTACGGACTGCCGAAGATCGTGCATGAGGTAAAAGATCGAACGATCGATTATTGGGGAGCCATCCTCATGACCTCGACCCTGCTTCCGCTCTTGCTCGCGCTTGTGTGGGGAGGAAGCGAGTACGCGTGGGGATCATCAGAGATCATCGCACTCATCGGATGGTCGATCGGATCCTTGTGCCTGTTCCTTTCACAAGAAATGCGCTCCTCGAACCCGATCCTTTCGCTCGCGTTGTTCAAGGACCGAATATTCTCAGTTTCGATGATCTCGGTATTCCTGACCGCGATGGGTATGTTCGGTGCCATTCTCTATATTCCTGTCTTTGCACAGGGTGTGATCGGGGTGTCCGGTACGGGAGCGGGGCTTGCGCTCACACCTTTGATGCTCGGTATCGTGTTCGCGTCTACGATCACGGGTCATTTGATCTCGAAAACAGGGCGGTATAAACGCAACGCGGTCATTGGCGTTACGCTGATCGTCATCGGCATGTTCTCGTTCGTAACGATCACGACTGAGACCGGCTCGCTCGCACTCGCACTCCGCATGATCGTGCTCGGTCTCGGGCTGGGATGTACGTTCCCGGTATTCAACATCGCGGTCCAGAACGCCTTCGGTCCTGAGCGCGTGGGCGAGGTCACGGCAAGTGTGCAGCTTGCACGAAACGTGGGCGGCACGGTTGGCACAGCGATCTTGGGCGGCGTCATGAACGCGCAGCTTACGAAACACTTGGCCGAGATCGGATCAGATCCGTTCGTGCGTGGCATGTCGGCCATAGATCCCACGAATCCCATTGCCGACGTGAACGTGGATTCGATACAGGGCCTGCTCAATCCTGTGGTCCAGGATTCGATCCGCGACTCACTCGTACAGGCCCCCGGCTCCGAAGCGTTAATATCGCTATTTAATGCATTCGTCGAATCGCTGAAGGTCGCATTCACGAGTTCTGTCGTTCAGGTGTTCGTGGTGGCGACCGTTTTGATGGTGGTTGGTTGGATTGTTGTGATGTTTCTCCCGGAAAAGCCACTTCGTACATCACACAAGGACGAGGGGCTGCTCGAGAAGGCGGGGAGGGAGCTTGAGGAAGAATTCGGCAGCGACTCACCCCAGAGTTTCGCGCACTAATTTGAGGATATCGGCTTTCCGGGCCTCATGATGGCCGAAAGTAGAGGAGGGCGCCGCTCCCTTGCGAAGAGGGACGGTTTCAGGCATAGTGGCCGCATTAGCCCAGAGATTGGGAGGTAGGTCAATATATAAGCACCAGGTAAATAATTCTTATGAACAAGGTATTTGCATCCATCGCAGCCGTCGCCGTATTGTTTACGGCCGGTTCCGCGTTCGCCCAGTCGTATCCGTACAGCTACAGTACCTATGGCACCACCGGCTATTATCAGCAGCCGGCGACTGTCGCATATCCGTCGCTCAATTGTGTCGTGCTCACGCGTGACCTTTCGTACGGATCACGCGGCACCGATGTGCGCTCGCTCCAGAGCTTCTTGGTATCCCAGAACTATCCGGGAGGGGGATCGTGGATGATCACAGGCTACTTCGGTCCTGCGACACGCGCTGCTGTGCAGGCATTCCAGTCGTCGCACAACCTCTACCCGAGCGGCATCGCCGACGCCAATACGCGCGGTGCTATCCTCGCGACGTGCGGCTACCCGGTACCCTCATATCCTACCTATCCGACATATCCAACGTATCCCACCTATCCTACCTACCCGACCTACCCAACAAACCCCATCTGCACGCTCCAGTACCCGAATTACAATTGCCCGACATCGAATATCTCGATCTCGTACCTCTCACCGTCACAGGGTGCGATCGGAACTGTTGTCACAGTCACCGGCACCGGCTTTAGCTACACGGGAAACACCGTCCGATTCGGTAACGGCATCATCTCGAACGTAAGCTCATTCAACGGAACATCGCTCACATTCACCGTTCCGTCGTACCTCTCGGGCTACGGGTCGCAGACAGTGACCAACGGTTCGTACAATGTATCCGTACAGAACTCATCCGGTGCTACCAGCAACACCATGCCGTTCCTCGTAAACGGCGGTACTGCCTATGGTGCTCCGACCATCTCGTCGGTCAATGGTCCGACATGGCTCGCGACCAACAACACAGGCACCTGGACCATCGTCATCAACAATCCTTCGACCTCGTACATCACTACATCAGTGAACTGGGGAGACACCGGGTATGGATACGTAAATGCGGCTGCTCCGCAGACGACATACCAGCAGGGCCAGAGCACGCAGACATTCACCCATGCGTACGCGAACTCGGGCACATACACCGTCACATTCACTGTTACGAACCAGAACGGTCAGTCCAACACATCGAGCGCCACGGTTACGGTTTCCGGTTCTGGTTCTACACAGACAATGACTGTGACTCCGAACTACGGTAACGCACCGCTCTACAGCACGTTCTCGATGTACTTCGCGGGCTGCAATGGCGGTAACTTCTACCTCTACTACGGTGACGGCACCTCGGATTTCGTTCCGGTCCCGGCCGACGCATGCAACACAACCGTTACTCGTTCACACACCTACACGACCAACGGCACCTACACCGCATCGCTTCGCAACAACAGCAACTCATCCACACTCGCGACCGCGACGGTAACCGTGGGCAGCGGCAACCCGACCACTGTTCTCACCGCAACCCCGTCGTACGGCACCAAGCCGCTCGCGGTCTCGTTCTCAGCCAATCCCGGAGGTGTTGCATTCAGCGGCGGCGTTGTCATTCTTTTCGGCGACGGATCTGCAGGCACGTTCTGCACGCCGAACGAAAGCTGCAACCAGCGCACGACATCACACATCTACACGTCAGCGGGCACGTTCTACGTAACGCTGCAGGGTAGTAACTACGGCTCTACACAAAATTTGGGTACAGCAACCGTCACCGTCAATAACTAGGTACTGCTAGCTACTGATAGTGCGATCACAAAGAGCGCCCTGAGGGGCGCTCTTTGTATACAGCCGTCTCCCGTCATGATGCATAATATCTCCATGAGCGTGCGCGCATTCGTCAAAACAATAGTGATCGTTGTTTTGTTCGTTCTATTGATATCCGTACTCGTGCCGCTCGCCATGCGGGCGATCGTGCAGCGGAATATATTCGAAGCTCCCGACAACGTGCCGCAAACCGACGCGGCACTCGTCCTTGGTGCATCTGTCGTGCGGGGCAAACCGTCGCCGGTCCTAGAAGAGCGCGCGCACACTGCGGTCGCGCTCTACATGATGGGAAAGGTCACGAAAATTCTGGTGACAGGGGACAACGGGGCGCTCACACACGACGAGGTCACGCCTGTGCGCAAATATCTCATCGACGCAGGTGTGAAGCCCGAAGATATTTTCCTCGACCATGCGGGATTCGACACATACAGCAGTATGTACCGTGCGCGCGACGTGTTCTTGGCGGACTCGGTTACGATCGTCACGCAGGATTTTCATATGCCACGCGCCGTGTTCGTCGCACGAAGCCTCGGGATCAATGCATACGGTGTTGTGCCTGAGCGAGGACAGGGAGACATGTACGACTACATCCGCGAGATTCCGGCTTCAATGAAGGCGCTTATCGATCTTGCGATAAAGCGGTCGCCCAAATATCTGGGGAATGAGATACCGCTGACGGGTGATGGGCAAAGCACGTGGTACTAACGCTCCGGACCGCGTTTATCGAACCACAAAAAACTCTTGCTAGAATTTTCCTCCGTACGGCCTCGTCAGGCCTCCCGAGGGTTCTCAAAAGCGCGGTCAGTCGCTTGCCGGGTGCTTAAAGGGGTGTGGTACACTCGTTTTCTATATGCAGTTCAAGATCAAACATAAGACCAGTAAGTTCGAGGCGATGCAGCGCATTAAAAAGATGCTCGTCGATCAGCGAAAGCAGATCGAGGCCAACGCGACAGAC
>JAGOTU010000039.1 GCA_018061585.1 Minisyncoccota bacterium
GAGGGCCGTGGGAGATGACCACGTTGATAGGCACCAGGTGGAAGCACAGTAATGTGTTGAGCCGAGGTGTACTAATTCCCCGACAGAACTCTCGAAAGGAATTGTGAGAGTCGCGTGACGCTTTCTGTTTTTTGTTTGTATAAAAATTCTTGCATGCCCTGCGTAGCTTTACGCGAAGCAGGGCAGCTCTTCGTGATCAATGGGCGCAGAGTTTGAACACTCTGTGTTGGTGCTTTGTCAGAGGGGTCACACCCGTTCTCTTTCCGAACACGGCAGTTAAGCCCTCTAGAACCGATGGTACTCGCAAGGGGAGAGTAGGTAGGCGCCAGCACAGAATGTTCAAATAGAAAAAGGCCAGGATTAAACCTGGCCTTTTTCTATTTGTGCTTCGCGTGACGCCCGTACGAGTAGGTACTCAGCGCCGGCTACGCCGGATCGGGGCGCTTCGTTACGAAGGAGTCTCGGCTCCGCCGAGGCGATCTAATAAGTGTGACTTCGTCACACTCCCGTCAGGCACCTAGGTGCCGTAGAGACGTAAAGCCGCTTCGCGAGCCGGGTGCGGCACACAGATAGGGAACGGCCCTCCAGCCGGCAATTTGAATGAATGTCGCTGCGCGACATTTCCTGACAGGCGCCATTTTGGTGCTTCGCGGACCGGACGCTTCGTTACGAATACGTACGACCCTCGGCGACAAAAGCCGCTCAAGCAGATTTCAATACAAAACAGTCGGCCAGGCGGGCCGTTACGCGTGGTACGCTAGATATCATGACTGGATGGAAAGGCGTCGCGAATTTCGTGGCCCGCTGTATTATTGTATCCATTCTCGCAATCGTGGCGGCACCTCTATTTGCATTCATCAGCTTTATTTTGCTTGCATACGACTCTGGTGATGCTACTCACTTCGCACAAAGTGGCGGAGCGACAGTTTTGTTCCTCATCTACACCGTTATGTTTGTGGGAGTGACAGCAACAGTGTTCCTCATTCCGATTAAGCCAATATTTTCGCGGGACGCGGGGTTTGCCTTAAAAATCGCAGTTATACTTGCAGCTGTGGCTACAATTGTCGTGGTAGCTCTGCTAATTGGATTTTATCGTGTCTACGAGCAAAACACCCAAGAAACAAGATCACAAAATCAGCAAGGTGAATTACAGATGGTAGAACAATACGTGCGCGATAACAAAACGGAACTGCGCGCACAATTTCCAGACGGGTGCTTTGATGTCGTAATGCCCGGATTTCGAATTATGAAACGATGGTATCCGGGTACTTTTGTTAACAACAACGAACAGGCGTACCAATACTGCGTAAATGCATCGCCGGCTCTTAATTAGTTGATTTGTAGGGACTAGAGGGCAGTAAAAAAAGAAAAAAGAAACTGAGGACAGCGTGGAAATTAAGCGCAAGAAAATGCGCGGCGCACTTCACATTGCCATTCTTGCGTATCTCTCGCTGAGTCCGGAAGGCCCGCCGGCCGACACTTTGAAAGTATTCACTAAAACGAATAAGCCTGACAGGCGCCAGCAAAAATGACAGGCGCAAGGCTATGATAATCTTTTTATATGAATGAAGGATTTCCGAAGCCGCCGTCGGCGGGGGAGATGAGAGCCGAGATGTTCGAGCGGGAGAGCGCACGGAGGCGCGAGCAGGAAGACGCAGTGCTCGCACAGATCGATCTCTTGGATCAGGAGCTTGCCGCGAATCCGTCGGCAGATCAGACGGGTGAGAGAGCGCTTTTAGAGGCGACGCTCACCGAGCTTCAAGAACAACAGAAAAAAGCTGAAGCTCTCTTCGAGACGGGTCGCTAAACAAAAAGTCCCGGTCGAAGCCGGGACTTTTGAGCTTGTTCACTCGGGGATGATCTCTTCGATCGTTCTGCTCGAGCACAGACTGTACAGTTCATATCCGGTAAGAGCGAACTCGGATCCTTCGATCCTCCACACACTCCAACCGGTTTCGGGGCATTGTCCCTCGATGCGGCTACATGTTATCTCACCCTCGTCGTACGACTCGAATTCCAAGCACGGTTCTTCGCGCGAGACTCCGCCGAGCTTGGTGCCGCCCGATGTGCGGGTAGGTATGCGATATTTCCAAAATGGCTTCAGCACCCGGAAGCGTAGCGTGGAATTTCGTCCCCAGTCAGTTTTCATTAATGGGCCCATCATCAGGTCCTCCTCTGTTCTGACCATACATCGACCGGCAGACCTCCGCCAATAGTTTGAGCGCCGCAGACGAAAGTCGGCGGCGCTCGGAAGGTGCTAGAGATGCTTGATCGCTCGGATCGAGAGCGCTGCGACCGTGACGCAGACGATGTCAAACACGATCGTTATTACACACATGACAGGGTCTTGCTCGCGCATCATGGTCGAGACACCCCATGCCATCGAAAGCAGGCCGCATGCCAGGAAATTTAAGCCGACGCCGACTGGCGAGAGAGCTCGTATCAGAAATTCAGACATCCTCGCGTCCGGGCCTCATGGCGCTTGTCTCGCATGGAAGTTGTTTGGGTAGCGCTTGAACGATCCGCTCGATTTCGCTCTGAAGCTCGATCGTTTCGGTGTCATCGCGTCCCTTCACTTCGATTCGAATCGTTCCGGTGTAGAACAGATCCGGATTAATGAATCCCGATGTATGGCTAACCTGTAGGTGAGCGCCGGGAATGACATTCCACCCGAGTTTCGGTGCATTCTTTTTGCGGCGGAACGTACTGGTCGGCACGGCCTTGAGCAGCCCATAGATGCACGAGGTCCGAGCACCCGAGCGTTGCCACTGAACGAGCGAGCCACGAGGTGGCTTAACCGCACGATTCAGGGCGTTGAGAATGTTTTGGCCTGATACGGGGCCCGAAAGGGGGACATATTGGGCGAGCATCGATGCGTCCTTTTCTACTTGTTGTATGCGTGTTTGAGCGCATACTCCCGCACATATAATGCAACATAGAGTAAGTAAAGTCAAATGTTACCCATACCGAAACGACCGCGCTCTGAACTTAGAGAACGGTCGTTTCGATTTGTTTCGCGAATTAAAATAGCTGTCTCCAGAAATGAATTGTACTCAGGATCTCTGAACATTTGATGAAGTAGCAGGAGAGCCGCAGGAATGCGGCTCTCGGTGGGATCAGTCATCGAACTCCGAACGAATGACACCTTCTTGGATCAGTTTCATTATGACGGTGTCAGGCAGTGCCCACCCGTGTTTGTCGGCGAACAGATTGAATGCACGGTCGTCTTCGATGAAATGGTGCACCGTGAACGTGATCTCGCCCGCAGTATACGTAATTCGCTCAGGGGCACATTGAACGAGGCGTCCGCCGTGATCAAGTAGTATCCGCAGCGAGTAATCGACAACGACCGGAATATTGAGCGTGAGCGTTGTGCGCGGCCAGTCAGGATAGAATTTTACGACAGCGGCCATGAATGCCTCCACCATGTTCTCTCGGATGAACTCCTCTCACTATCGGCTTTTTAGGAGGGGAGTCAAGCGATTCAATTCGCTGCGTTCGGTCGGAAAGTCAAAATTTGATTCCGCCTTTTCCCTCACTACGCTTACCTGTAGAATACCTCTATGTCATGGGCCTCCAGACGACGGGCTAGCTACGGATTCGGTGTATTCCTATTTTTCCTTATAACGGTCGGTGGGCCGATCGCATACTGGTATATCACCATCCCACCTACCTGTACCGACGGTAAGCAGAACCAGGGGGAGACCTCGCCGGACCACGGTGGTCCATGCGCACTACTCGACGAGCAGACGCTCTCGCCGGCGCCTATCCTGTGGGCCCGCAGTTTTCCGGTCCGCGACGGTTCGTTCAATTCGGTAGCATACATTCAGAACTCCAACGAAGAGGCAGGTGTGAAGCGTGTTTCGTATCGCTTCGCCCTCTACGATACGGATAACGTGCTGGTTGCGGAGCGCGAAGGCGCAACATTCATCATGCCGGGATCTGTTACGCCAGTGTTCGAAAGCGGTATAGAAACCGGCAACCGTGTCGCGGTGCGTACGTATTTCATATTCACCGAGGATACTGTGTGGGAACGTCTCACGGACCGCTCTCGGATAGTGCAGGTCAATGACAAGCGCATCGTTGATACCGGTGTGGCACCCCGCATTACCGCGACCGCTTTCAATTCATCAGTGCTGGATATGACCGACGTGCTTTTGATCGCAACCGTGTTTGATCAGGCGGGGAACGCTTTCGCTTCGTCGCAGACGAAAATTCCGAAACTTCGTGCGGGCGAGAAGCAGGACATTACCTTTACCTGGCCGGATCCGTTCACGGTCGGCGTCGGCCGTATCGACATCATCCCTCTTGTGGAACCCGGTGCGCCAGAGGAGTAACGTATGGTCTCGGCACTTAGAAAAGCAGAGGCGCGTGTTCGCTCCTTTGCGCATATCGACTGGTACATCCTCCTGAGCGCACTCGCGATATCGCTGCTCGGACTCGTCACGATGCGCTCTTTCAGTTCTTCTGCGGCGTTCTTCGAGCAGCAATCAATATGGATCGGCGTTTCGCTCATCGGGTTCCTGATAGCGAGCATGATCGACTACAGCTTTTTGCGCCGGACGCCTATCGTCGTCGGACTCTTTGTTGTGATTTGTGCGATGCTCGCGCTCATCTACGCCTTTGGGACGATAGTCTATGGTTCGCAGAACCGATTCGACCTGGGCATATTTGCCATACAGCCATCAGATCCTGCCAAGCTCATTCTCATCATTGTTCTCGCCAAATATTTCCACCGACGCCATATCGAGATCAAACACTTCCGTCACATTCTTGTCTCCGGCGCGTATGCATTCTTGCTGTTCGCGCTCGTGTTCTTTCAGCCGGATCTCGGGAGTGGCATCATTATTTGTTCGATCTGGTTCGGTATGGTGCTTGTGGCAGGCATTTCGTGGAAGCACCTTGCAGTACTCCTTGTCTCCGGGATTGTAGTGTTCGCGGCGCTCTGGTCGTTTGGACTGCAACCCTATCAAAAAGCTCGAATCCTCACATTCCTGCATCCGCTCGCCGATATTCAGAACACCGGTTACAATGCGTACCAGTCAACGGTTGCCGTGGGTTCGGGACAAACGACCGGCAAGGGGATCGGATACGGGACACAGTCTAAACTACAGTTCCTGCCCGAATACGAGACCGACTTTATTTTTGCCGCCTATGCTGAAGAATGGGGATTCGTGGGCGTTATCATATTGCTCGGACTGTTCGGAGTACTCATCCTGCGTATTCTTGCCGTTGCGGTTCACGGTGCGAATAATTTTGATTCGCTGCTTGCCGCGGGCATCGCCATCTACTTCTTGTCGCAATTCATTGTGCATGTGGGCATGAACATGGCGCTGCTTCCAATTACGGGCACAACACTCCCGTTCATGAGCTACGGCGGCTCGCACCTACTTACCGAGTACCTGACACTCGGAGTCCTGATGGGGCTCCGGAGATATGCGCGACCGTCGATTCAGGCCAGAGATGAGACAGAGCTCGTGGGTGCAATGTAGTTTGTATTTAAAGCCTCTCTAGCTTTGGTAGAGCTCGAGTGTTTTTGACACCATTTCCGGTAACGGGAAATGGTTCTCAGCGGCAGAGGAATTGCGCGATAGTTCGGCGATGCCTTCTATTGCATCGGCAAGCGCAAGCGAATTATGCGGGGGAACGAGCGTGGTCCTGCCGAGCGCGTCCGCGAATTCCTGATCGATAACCGACGTGGCGACGATCTGCAGCCCGGCCAAGGACGCCTCGATCAAAACATACGGCATCCCTTCCTTGATAGAAGGAAGTAGGTATACATCGAATCCCGACAAATAGCGGGCTGCGTCCGGAATGAACCCGGGAAAAAATACACGATCAGCCACGCCATGTTCGTGAGCGAGCGTTGTCAGCGTGTCGCGATCTTCGCCGTCGCTCGCGATCACATATATGCAATCGAGCCCCCGGCGCGTCAGTTCTGCAACGGCTTCGATTCCGTACCGCAGACCCTTGTTCTTTGTGAGTTCTGCGATCGATACGATACGGACAGTTTTCTGCGTGATCATCGGAGCCGGGAGCTGCCCGAACATCTCCCTGAACCCTTCTTGTGGTGCGGCGAGATTTAGATTCTCGCGACCGAGCGGAATGCGGATGATCTTCTTACGCACCCACGGCATGCGCGATCCGATATGCTCATCTTGTCTTGAAACGACGATTACGTGTGTGGAGAGCAGACCGGTGAACCAGCTTATCAGGAACAGGACCACTTGCGAGAAGATATCGCGACTCTCTTTGAACGGCCATCCGTGTGCCGTAAAAACGATCGTTTTCACACCATTCAATCTGCCGGCGAGCGCGCCAAGTGCCGCTGCCTTCGAACTGTTGATGTGGAGTATGTCGGGGGTTGCGTCCCGGATCGCGTCCCGGATCTCGCGGTAGCTTTTGATATCTGCGAGCAGAGAAATATTGCGTGTGAGCGAGGGGATTTCGAGTGTCGGGATACCCTGGGTCTCCAGCATGTCGGCCAAACGCCCCCGGACGCCAAAAGCGACGCCGGCCTCATACTCGTGGTGTGGGAGATTGCTGGCAAGATCGTACACGTAGCGCTGCGCCCCCCCAAAGGTCGCCTTTGTTATCAAGAACAACACCTTTTTTCGTTGTGTCACGCTTTCTTGATTCATCCTATCTACAATGCCATGATACGCGGACCTAGGCTATGACACTTATACCGAAAAGGGAGTACATCCTGCTCTTGGTGGGCGACATCGTAGTGTTCACCGTATCCCTTTGGATTACGCTCGCGCTCCGCTATCTAGAGGTGCCATCCCGGGACCTTTTTCTGCTGCACCTCGTGCCGTTCACATTCCTTTTTGCCGCTTGGATCGTCGTCTTTTTCGTAGCAGGATTGTACGGTCGTCATACGCGCCTTTTCCGTAGCCGGTTGCCTGCGACCATTTTGTATACACAGACGATCAATGTGGCACTTGCGTCACTCTTCTTTTCCATGATCCCGTTCTTCGGTCTCGCGCCGAAAACGATCCTGGTGTTGTATCTGGTCGTTTCATTCGTACTCGTATTCGTGTGGCGCGTTCTCATGTTCGCACATATGCCGCGCTCCAAGAAACTCCGCGGAGTACTTATCGCCTCGGGTCATGATGCGCATGCGCTTGCAGAGGAAGTGAAGAACGATCCGCATGTCGCTTTCACCTTCGACTACATGGTCGATACATCCGTTGCACCTTCGCATGAGGTGATCCAGCGAACGGTCCGTGTGGCTTCCGAGGAAGACGTCACATTCCTTGTGGTCGACCTCTCTGATGCGGCGGTTTCAGCGGCGTTGCCGATTATCTACGATGCGGCTTTTCACAAACGCCGATTCGCTCTGATCGATGCAGCAGAACTCTATGAAGAGATGTTCGATCGAGTGCCGCTCACGCTCGTGAAATACGAATGGGTGCTCCGCAGCGCGGCGACGTCTCGGCTCTACGATGCGCTGAAGCGGGTTATTGATATCATCGGTGCCTCAGCGCTTGGTCTCGTGTCGCTCCTGTTCTATCCGTTCGTTGCGCTCGCCATCAAGCTCGATGACGGCGGGGTGATCTTCATCACTCAGGAGCGAGTCGGGCGGTTCCAGAGACCCGTGAAGATCGCCAAATTCCGAAGCATGAGCGGCAATGATTCGGGTGTGTATGGTGAGGGGGGTAAGACCCGACTGGAGATAACGCGTGTGGGTCGATGGCTGCGGGTGCTTCGTATCGACGAGCTGCCTCAGCTGTGGAATGTGATCAAGGGAGACCTTTCGCTCGTCGGGCCGCGGCCGGAACTACCCGCGCTTGCCGCTCAGTACAGCGCGCGTATTCCGTACTACAATGCCCGCT
>JAGOTU010000040.1:0-3723 GCA_018061585.1 Minisyncoccota bacterium
GTCTTGCCTCGCGCATGGCATCCGGCGATGTGCCTGAATCGCTGCGCGGCAAGGAACTCGTCCAGTTGGATCTCGGACTCCTTATTGCAGGTACCAAGTACCGCGGTGAGTTCGAAGAGCGCTTGAAGGCGGTCATGAAAGAAGTCGAACGCTCCGAGGGCAAGATCATTCTTTTCATCGACGAAATGCACACTATCGTAGGCGCCGGCGCTGCCGAAGGCTCGATGGATGCATCGAACATGCTCAAGCCCGCGCTCTCACGCGGGGAACTCCGCGTTATCGGTGCGACAACGCTCAAGGAATACCAGAAGCACATCGAACACGACCCGGCGCTCACGCGCCGATTCCAGCCGGTGTACATCAACGAGCCTTCGATCGAAGACACGATCGCGATCCTTCGCGGGCTCAAGGAGCGCTACGAGCTCTTCCACGGTGTGCATATAACCGACGATTCTATTCTTGCGGCTGTGCAGCTTTCGAGCAGATATATCACAGAGCGATTCCTGCCGGACAAAGCGATCGACCTCATCGACGAAGCGGCGTCAGCACTCCGTTTGTCGCTCGAGAACATGCCGCCCGCGCTCGAAGAAAGTAATCGCAAGGTAATGCGACTCGAGATCGAAAAGGAGGCGCTCAAGAAAGAAGCCGAAGAGGGAGTAGAAAAGGCAAAATCCCGCGTTAAGACGATCGAAAAAGAGATCGCCGATCTTCGCGATTCGACTCGCGAGCTCGAGACGAAATGGAAGAACGAAAAGGATACGCTCACCGAGATCAAGCGTGCCAAGAGTGAACTTGAAAAGGCGCGCCAGGATGCGGAGAACGCCGAAATTGCTGCAGACCTCACGAAAACCGCTGAGCTCCGCTACGGCAAGATCCCGCACCTTGAAAAGGAGATCGAGACCGCGACCAAGCGCTTGAAGAAGTTGCAGCAGACGCGCCGTGTACTTCGCGAAGACATCACCGGAGAAGACATCGCGGGGGTTGTATCACGCTGGACCGGTGTGCCGATCTCGCGAATGCTCGAAGAAGAAGCCGAGAAACTTTCTCGCATCGAATCAGAACTGAAGCAGCGCATCGTCGGTCAGGACGAGGCGGTACAAAAAGTTGCAGACGCGATCAAGCGTTCACGCGCGGGTATTTCTGACCCGCATCGACCTGTCGGTTCATTCCTGTTCCTGGGTCCGACAGGAGTCGGTAAGACCGAACTCACGCGAGCCCTTGCAGACTTCTTGTTCAATAGCGACAAATCGTTGATCCGTGTCGACATGTCCGAGTACATGGAAAAACATTCCATCTCGAAGATGATCGGCTCTCCGCCAGGATACGTAGGCCACGACGAAGGCGGCGGACTCACCGAAATGGTGCGCCACCGACCGTACTCTGTCATTCTCTTCGACGAGATCGAAAAGGCTCACCCGGAGGTATTCAATATTCTCCTGCAGGTACTTGATAATGGACGACTCACAGATGCCAAAGGACGCGTGGTGAACTTTAAGAACACCGTCATCATCATGACCTCCAACATCGGCGCCGAGCATATCGACAAGATGAGCAGTCTCGGATTCGGTAGCGGATTGAATGTCTCCGAAGGCGACAAGTACGAAAAGGTTAAGGAAAAAGTGCAGGATTCGCTCAAGGAATACTTCCGTCCTGAATTCCTGAACCGTCTCGACGATATCGTGTTGTTCAATATCCTTTCGCCCGAATCCATTCGCGACATCGTGCGCATGCAGGTAGAGATCGTCGCGAAGCGCCTGGAAGAGAAGCACATCACACTTACCGCATCTGACGCTGCACTCGATTTCCTTGGGAAGGAAGGATACAGCTCGCAGTACGGTGCTCGACCGCTCAAGCGATTGATACAGACAAAGATTCTTACGCCGATCGCGAACATGATGGTGAATCGCGGTGTGATGGAAGGCGGTCTCGTAAAGGTGGACGTAAAAGATAACGAATTCGTATTCGACGTCCGCAAAGGACCGGAGCGTGCGACACGCACGACTTCGCGCGCAGCAGCCCGAGCGTAATCTCGAACAATGGAAAAAGGGAAGGGCGGGCCGATGGCCCGCCTTTTTCGTGTGATCGATCCCGATCAGATCAGTAATTCTGCATTTCTCCGAGGAAATTCTCGTTGGTGTAGCGCGTGAGGACGTCGTTGTGCAACGAGAAGCACAGCTCGGGTTGTTTCCAATAGCCGATGCCGACCATCCGCCTCGCGCTCGTTTCGTTGGTCGGGGCGTATTTCCGCACAGTCAGCACGCCTTCCGGCGGAATGATGGCGAACAGCAGGACTCTCTTCTTGTCCGGTGTGCTCCGGAAGTCGTAGGGCTGCATGTGCTCCATCGAGACTTCGATGTGTGCCTCCTGGTCGACCTCGTCGCGAAGTGCTTCCTGCCACGTTTGGTGGTCCTCGATATAACCGCCGGGCAACGCTTCCTTGCCGAATGATGCCTCGCCTTTGATCGCTCGCGTTACAATGACGAGCTCACCGGGTTTGGGAAAGATAAGGCCGACGACGACAGGTATTGGATTGCGAAATTGAGTCATTTCGATTCCTCCGATTGGTTCCGCGTCGGATACTACACGCGTACGTTAAAAACTCAACGCCGAGTGCGTAGAAACAGGTCTGGCAGATAGGGCTGTGTTGGTGCATACTATGGCCACAAGCGTCGATGGCGGAGTGGTCAATCGCACTTGGCTGTAAACCAAGCGACTTCGGTCTGCGCAGGTTCGAATCCTGCTCGGCGCACAAATTGTGAGACCCCACACGCCGTGTGGGGTTTTGCAATTTGTAGACCCGAGCAGGATTCGAAAGTGAGGATCCCGCGAGTACGCGGGGATGTCCGAACAGGGCCGAGCGGAGAAATGTTCTGACGAGAACATTTCGAGCGCTTGGCCTAATCCTGCTATTTGCATGCTAAAATTCTTTCATGATATTCAGGCAGACCCGGGCAATGGCCGCGGCAGTCGTGTTTGTGATCCTTATGCTCCCGATCTTGGTGAGCGCACAAGGCCTTCCCAAGCAGCTCGTTCCCACTGATTACAATTGCGATCAACCGGGCGGATGCGATTCTATTTGTGCGGTCGTAGAACTTGCTCAAAACGTGCTCAATTTCGGCATATTCTTTGCCGTCGTCATATCAGCATTCCTGTTCGCGTATGCGGGCTGGAATATGCTCACGGCTGGCGGGAATACCGAGGTATACCAAAAGGGTAAACGGGTGTTCGGCAACGTGCTGATAGGGCTCATAATCATTTTGGCGGGGTGGATAGTGGTAGACACGCTCATGAAAACGTTCACTCCGGGCGGACTGACCGGTGCCGGTATCTGCTAGGCACCAAGCCCGGTTATTTAGGATCCCTAGAAAAGGGGTTGATTTTAGCGCCGCCTTTCTGTATAGTGCTCGGACTATGTCGCAGGACCAGCTGATAATGTTGAAGCACGCAGCCACCGGAGAGGTGTATTGGACGCGCAAAAATCGAAAGCTCGTCACCCGGAAGGTAGAGCTCAAGAAGTACAGCGCGAAGCTCCGTAAACATGTGATCTTCAAAGAAGCAAAGAAATAATACAGAAAAGAGTCCGGGAAACCGGGCTCTTTCTAAAATGGCCTCGTACACATATACTTGGCCACGTACAGAACAAATAGGGCGATTAGTTTAGTGGTAGAACAGCGGTCTCCAAAACCGCTAGTGTAGGTTCGATTCCTACATCGCCCGCAATGA